>CACZTG010000271.1 GCA_902783995.1 uncultured Ruminococcus sp.
TAAATAAGCCCCTTGTTATTGACGCAGATGGAATATATGCTGTTTTTATGAATATAAATGTATTAAAGGAAGCGAAAGGAGCGCTTATTTTGACGCCGCATCCGGGTGAGTTCGCAAGGCTTATCGGACGTACAGCGGAGGAAATAAACGATGACCGTACAGCGCTCGCGCGTGAATTTGCCGAAAGGTTCGGAGTTACTCTTCTTTTAAAGGGCGCGGGTACTGTTATCGCGATGCCCGACGGTGAGGTTTATATTAATCCTACGGGCAACAGCGGTATGGCAAAGGGCGGAAGCGGTGATATACTTACCGGAATAACCGCCGCTTACCTCGCGAAAGGATACGAGAATCCCGCCGCTGCCGCCGCGTACAATCACGGAAAAGCAGGCGACAGAGCGGCAGAAGTTTTGGGCAAAGATAATATGCTTCCTTCGGATATATTAAAATATATTTAAAAAGGAACAGCTTATGCAAAAAATTAAAAAAATGTCTTTGGTGCTGATGATAATCTGCCTTTTTACGGGCTGTGGAAAAATGAAAGGCTATAATGTTTACGAAAGAGTATATTTGACTTATAAAAATATGGAATCCTTTACCGCGGAGGTTGAAGTTACTTCTTATTCAAACAACTCGGAAAACAAATATACTCTTACTCAGTATTATAAATCACCCGACAAACAACGGAGCGAATATTCTTCGGAAATCGGAGGTTCAAGCGTTACTGTTATAAACGGCGGCAAGGGCAAGCTTGTTTCGGGAGAAACAAATGCGGAAATCGAGCTTGACAGCGAGGCTTTGAAAGAAAAGAATTATCTTATGCTGAATACTTTTTTTGAAAATTATTTTTCCTCGGAGGAAACGGCTGTTTTAACTTCGGGTAATGAAAAAAAGGGAAGTATAAGGCTTTCTGCCGAAACGGGCAGCTCCAATCCGTACAGGAAAAAAATTGAGCTTTTAATAGATTCAAAAACATTAAAACCCTTAAAGATGACGGTCTATGATGATAAAAACAAGCCGTCGCTACGTATAGAATATATAGAATTTGAAATTAACAAAAATATAGATGAAAACATTTTTAGCGTTTAAATACAAAGGAAGGTTTTTAAAATGACAGAAGGTAAGCACAGAATTTGGGCTGAAATTGACCTTGACGCCATTGCGCATAATATGCGTATAATCAGAAAACATACCGGACAAAAAACAAAAATTATGGCTGTTGTAAAGGCGGACGCGTACGGGCACGGCGTAATACCCGTTGCGAAAACAATGCTCGAAAGCGGCGTCAACGCGTTTGGCGTGGCTTGTGTCAGTGAAGCGGTACAAATCAGAAAAGGCGGTATAAACGAGCCTGTTTTGATTTTGGGCGCGGCGCTTCCGTGCGAGGCTGAAACAATAGTTGATTATAATATAACAACAGCGGCTTTTAATCCGATAAATGCGAAGCATTTATCGGATATTGCCGTAAAAAAAGGCAAGCGCGCCTCTGTTCATATAAAGGTCGATACAGGTATGAGCCGTATAGGTATTTCCGTACTCGATAAAGATGCGGTAAACACCGTTAAGGAGATTGCCGCGCTTCCGGGGATAGAAATAACCGGAATTTTTACGCATTTTTCCTGCGCCGATACCGACAACGAAGCATTGACAAAAAAGCAATTTGAGAGGTTTACGGCTTTTTGCGATATCTTAAAAAAAGAAGGAATAGACATTCCTTTAAAGCATATTTCCAACAGTGCGGCAATATTCAGGTATCCGCAGTATAGGCTTGATATGGTACGTGCGGGAATAGTATGCTACGGACTGTATCCTTCGGAAATAATAAGCGGTTACGGCATAGAGCCGGCAATGAGTCTGAAAACCCTGGTTTCGAGAGTGGCAAACCTTATGCCGGGCGAAAGCGTAAGCTACGGCGCCGCATATACAGCAAGCGAAAAAAGACGGATAGCAACACTTATGGCAGGTTACGGCGACGGTTATTCGAGGCTTTTTTCGGAAGGCGGCAGAGTGATTTTAGGCGGGGAATATGTAAAAATTTTGGGTAAAATTTGTATGGATCAATGTATGGTTGATGTAACAGCTGTCAATAATATAGCTGTGGGGGACGTTGCAACGTTATTTGGTAAAAGCGGCGGCAAAAATATTCCTGTTGAGGAGCTTGCGGCACTTTCCGGAACAATCAACTACGAAATTATATGTATGATATCAAGACGTGTACCGAGAGTATATAAAAAAGGCGGCAAATACGCGTTTGAGCTGGATTACATAACCGATTTCTGTAAGCAGTGACAAATATTGTATTTGCTTTTTAGGCTGCTATTATAGTATAATTTATATGTGGGATTATTCCGTAGCGGTGCCGGCTGCGAGGAGGATTGTCGCTCTTGAAAAAAATTCTTATTACGCTTCCGGAAGAAATGCTTACGGAGGTAGATACAGAGGTGCATGAGGAAGCAACAAATCGCAGTAAATTTATTAGAACAGCGATAAGAAGCTATCTGAAATCATCAAAAGAAGAAAGGATACGCGAAAAATTAAAAAAGGGATATCTGAATATGGCGCAGGTTAATTTATCTATTGCCAATATGTGTATTAGTGCCGACAGCGAACAGCTTGAGGCATATGAGGAAAAATTGGCGGAGAGTGAAAAGTAGTGTTAATTAGGCGCGGAGATATTTACTACGCAGATTTAAGCCCTGTTATAGGGTCGGAGCAAGGAGGAGTCAGACCGGTTCTTGTGGTGCAGAATGATGTCGGAAATAAATACAGTCCGACGGTTATTGCGGCGGCCGTGACTTCTCAGATAAACAAGGCTAAAATGCCAACCCATATTGAAATCAAGGCTGATGAGTACGGTCTTGCGAAGGATTCGGTTATTCTTCTTGAGCAGGTCAGAACAATTGATAAAAAAAGGCTGAAGGATAAAATAGGCAAGCTTGACGATGAGCTTATGAGTCAGGTAAACGAGGCGCTCAGCATCAGTTTCGGTTTGGGAAATTTAAACTAAAAAAGGCGAAGCTATGGTAATTACACGGAAAGGGGCCGTGACAAAACGATTTTACAAATCGGGTTGTTCACAGCCCCGTTTTTTTATAAAGAGTGTCAAGCGGGTGGGTTTCTTGACACCCGGGAATTTGTTTTTATGTATTGACAAAAAAATATAAAAAAAGTATAATATTTTTATCAGATTTGTTTCTGTTAATTTTCAGTATATAAAGTATGCCCGCAATTTAATATAGCGAATATAAAGCAAATACAGGAGGCTTCAATATGAAGATAGGCATAGAATTCAATATTTTCAGCAGCGGCTACTGCCGGTACGGTGATAAGAAATACATAAAACTGAAAGAACATGGATTTTCCTGTATTGATTTCAATATGGCAAATACCAATACGGAGATTTATACTTCTCCCGCATCGGACGAGCTTTTGCTTCGTGAAAAAACGCTTGCGGATGATGCCGGTATTGAAATACACCAGTCTCACGGTCCGTGGAGGTCTCCTCCAAGAGACGGAACACAAGCGGAACGGGCAGAGCGCATGGAAAAAATGAAAAAATCCATTCGAGCGGCGTCACTGCTCGGCTGTAAAAACTGGGTGGTTCATCCTCTGATGCCGCTGGGAGCCGATGATACTGTCACGGGCAACGAAAAGGGAACATGGGATATAAACCTTCGGTTTATGAAGGAGCTGCTCATTACTGCTAAGGAATACGGTGTTACGATTTGCCTTGAAAATATGCCCATGACGAAGTTTTCAATGGCAAAACCGGCAGCGATTCTGAACTTTGTTGAAGAAATAGGGGATGATAATTTTAAAATCTGTCTTGATACCGGGCATGCCGCTTTGTTTGATGATGTATCTTTATGTGATGAGGTAAGGCGTCTTGGCGATAAGATAAAAGTCTTACATATTCATGATAACAAATGCGGCAAAGATTTGCATCTTATGCCTTATTTTGGCACGATAGACTGGAAAGCGTTTGCCCGTTCTCTTAAAGATATAGGCTATGACGGCGTATTCTCTCTTGAAACAGCAGCACCGGGCAAGCTGCCGGATTCCCTTTTTGAAAAAAGCAGCATCATGCTTTACGAGATTGCCGATGAAATTATAAACGACGGAAAAAATGAATGAAATTACTGCTTTCGGGCAGTTGCAAGACACATCAATCATTTCCCCGTCACCATAGTGTTTAAATTCATATATTCGTCTGAAGCTTTTCGCGGTATCTTCCGGTTTCGTCCTTCACGAAAGCCCTTTGATTCACCTGAATCAAGCAGATTGTGTATTGCGTTTTTTCCTATCATAATTTTTAATATAAATTGCGAGAAAACTTGACTTTATCCGCATACTATGATATAATAAAAAAGCAAAAAAGTTATCTGATTTTACTTGAAATTAAGCATATTTGCGGGTATAATCTAATTGTAACTTTTCAGAACAATCCACGACAACACAAACAGTATTCACAATGGTCTTTCTCCCCGGGGGTGATGTTTTGACCTTTATTCGTGATCATCAACTCAGCATCATGCTGTTTCTGAGCGGCTTCTCCGCTCTTTTGACATTTACGGTTCTGATATCCAAATATCTTTCACGGACAAGAAAAAGCATTCTTGCGTTAATGGCTTTTTCATCCACAATACTTCTGACATTAGAGCGGTTCGCTTATCTTTATCGGGGGCAGCCCGGCGTAATCGCTTATTATATGGTTCGGATAAGCAACTGGCTCATATTTTTTCTGTTGCTCTTTATCCTTAACCTTGTGACCCAATATTTGAAGGATCTGCTTCTTAACGAAGGAAAGCTGAAAACGGTTCCCGTCAGTCTCTATGTCTGCGACTGCTTTTTCGCGGTGGGCGCCGCTCTTCTTGTGGTTTCGCTGATGACAGATTTGTATTATTATATTGACGCGAATAATATTTATCACCGTGAACCCGGGATAATCATCAGTTATTTTCCGCCGATAATAATCGTTCTGCTTCAGGAGCATACAGTCATTCGCCACCGAACGATACTGAGCCGGCAAATATTTCTGGCACTCATTTTGACGATAGCTCTGCCGACGATTGCCGCCATCATACAATTTTTAACTTACGGAATTTCTTTGGTTTCCATTGCGCTTGCCGTTGTTGTCATTGTTTACTACATATATATGTTGATGGATGTAAATGAAAAAGCGGAAGCGGCAAAGACAAGAGAAATCGCATTCTATAAAGAAGCGCGCCGGATTGAAGCGACAATGTTTGAGCAGACCGCGGAAGCTTTGGTAAGTGCGATCGATGCGAAGGATATATATACGCGCGGCCATTCTTCCCGTGTTGCCGTGTATTCGCGCAAAATCGCGGAACGAGCCGGATTAACAGAAAAAGAATGTGAAGAAGTGTATTTTACGGCGCTTCTCCATGACGTCGGAAAAATCGGTATTCCGGACAATATAATAAACAAGCGCGGTCGGCTGACCGAGGCGGAAATTGAAGAGATCAAGCATCATTCCATCGTGGGGGACCAGATACTTGCCAAAATCAAGCAGTCGCCGTATCTGCGCATAGGCGCGCATTATCATCATGAACGATACGACGGAGAAGGTTATCCCGAAGGACTTTCAGGCGAGAATATTCCGAGAATCGCCCGCATTATCGCCGTTGCCGATGCTTTTGACGCAATGACCTCAACAAGAAGCTATCGCGACGCGCTTCCGATGGACCGTGTAAAGCAGGAGCTAATCGACGGGTTGGGAAAACAGTTTGATCCCGGGTTTGGGCAAATAATGCTGAAGCTTATCGAATGCGGAGAAACAGCGCAAAGCAAGCCGGAGCTTGCCAGCGGTTAAGTTAAAAAGAAATACCGCCGACCCGATTTTGGGCGGCGGTCAGACTGATGACAAAGTCATCAGTCTGTGCAGAGGCTGAGAAACGAAGGTATATTTCGTCCTTTAAATCTCGTCGGCGTACGTGTGTACGGTAGAGGTTTAAAGGGCGGAAAGCAAGCAGTGGCGCGGTTTCAGAGAAAACCGCGCCACTCACATAAAACAAAGAGAAAAAATTAAAAAAGTGTTACGGGTTTTAAAATAATAAAGTTGCTTGCGTTAGACCGAGTTTGTCAGCGCTCTGA
>CACZTG010000272.1 GCA_902783995.1 uncultured Ruminococcus sp.
CGCGCTGTTAAACTGGATTCTGAAGCCTCTGTTAATCTGTACCTTGCCGTTATCGTCAACCCACGGCACTCTGAACTTAATAATTCTCTCCGGTTCAACTATGCTGTCGATTACACCGCATTCAACATATTCGGGATGTTTTTCAATAACCGGTTCAAGAGATTCAAGCACCTCTCTTACAGCCTGATGAAACTCCGGCTCGCCGGGATTTCTCTTTTCGACTCTTTCCATAAGTCCGAGAAGATAAGTATTTTTTATTGCCATCTTTTTCAACCTCCGTTTATATTAATTTTATTCACAAAAAATACATATTTATTATATCTTTTTTAAAAAGTATTTGCAAGTAGTTTTTGCCATTTTCTCCATTTTGCACAGTAATTTTATTATTTATAGGGTAATTTTGACATATTTTTTATAATTTTTTTCAAATAACCATTTTAAACCTATTATATATTATTATTTTTTTCGGCATAATATAAATAAAAATCAAACGGAGTTGATATTTTTTATGGATAAAAAAACATACAGCGCTATGGTAAAGGAGCTTTCGCCTTCATCACCGATATCTATGGATATTGTTAAAGCTTTTTTCGGCGGCGGCGCAATTTGCCTTTTCGGTGAAATATTAAGAACTTTTTATATAATGAAAGGAGTTGACTCAAAATCCGCCTTAACGTGGGTAGCGATTACGCTTATTTTAACAGCTCAGATTTTGACGGGGCTTGGAATATACGACAAAGCGGCAAAGCATCTGGGCGCGGGGGCAAACGTACCGATAACCGGCTTTGCGAACGCTGTTGTTTCGCCGGCAATGGAATACCACACGGAGGGACTTATTTTGGGTCTTGGCGCAAAGCTGTTTACAATTGCCGGTCCGGTAATAGTCTATGGTACGGCGGCATCGGTTTTGGCGGGACTTTTGTATTATTTTAAAGAGGTGTTTATCAGATGAACAATCGTATGGGAAAACAAACGGTATTTTTTAAAAATCCTCCTCATATCCTTGCTGCTGCCGCCGTAGGCGGCAATGAAGAAGGAAAAGGTCCTCTCGCAAAATATTTTGACAAGATTTTTACAGACGCGTATCTCGGCGAGGCAAGCTGGGAGCACGCAGAAAGCAAACTGCAATTTCACGCCGTTAATATGCTGCTTGAAAAATCGGATGTAACTGCATCAGATATTGATATGATGTTTGGCGGCGACCTGATAAATCAGTGTACAAGCTCATATTTTGCCGCGCGAGATCTTGCCCTGCCGCTGTATGGCATTTACGGAGCCTGCTCCACGATAGGAGAAGGCATGCAGCTTGCGGCTATGGCGGCTGCGGGCGGCTTCGCGAAAAAAGCTGTTGCCGTAACCTCAAGCCATTTTTGTTCATCGGAAAAGCAATTCAGATTTCCGCTCGAATACGGCGGGCAGCGTCCGCCGACGGCCCAGTGGACGGTAACGGCTTCGGGTGCCGTACTGATAACGGACGGTGAATGTACAGATAAAGAGTGTCCGAAGATTACACATATTACCACAGGCAAAATAATTGATATGGGAATAACGGATGCGAACAATATGGGTGCCGCAATGGCGCCCGCGGCGGCGGATACTTTAAAAGCACATTTTTCCGATACGGGCTTTAAGCCTTCCGATTATGACCTCATTGTTACGGGTGACCTCGGGATGCTCGGTAAGGAGCTTTTGAAAAGACTGCTTTTGGAATATAATATAGATATAGCTCCGTATTATGATGACTGCGGCTGTATGATATATGATATTGACAGGCAGGACAAGCATTGCGGGGCAAGCGGCTGCGGCTGCAGCGCCTCTGTTTTCGGCGGATATCTTTTTCATCTTATGCAGACCAAAAAAATTAAAAAACTTTTGTTTATGCCGACAGGAGCGCTTATGAGTCCGCTGTCCTGTCAACAGGGTGACAGCATTTCGGGAATAGCTCATGCCTTGCGAATAGAAGTGAATTAGGAGGTTTTAACATTGAATTATATTACCGCTTTTGTTATAGGCGGTCTGATTTGCGTAATCGGGCAGCTTTTAATTGACCTCACAAAGCTTACACCTGCACGGATACTTGTTTTATATGTTGTATCGGGAGTTTTTTTGGGGCTTTTTGGAGTATATGAACCTTTGGTGCGTTACGCGGGAGCGGGCGCGACCGTTCCCCTTACGGGCTTTGGCTATGCCCTGTTCGGAGGCGTAAAGGAAGCTGTTGACAAATACGGCTTTTTAGGTATTTTTACAGGAGGTCTTACCGCCACGGCAGGGGGGATTGCCGCTGCAATTGTGTTCGGTTTTTTGATTGCGCTTGCGTTCAGACCGAAAGAAAAATGAGGCTGAAAAACGAAGAATATTTCGTCCTTTAAACCTCTGACGTACTTACGTATCCGGCAAGATTTAAAGGACGAAAAGCAGGCAGCGGCGCGGTTTCACAGAAAACCGCGCCGTTTTAAAATTTTTTATAAAACTTTTATAAAAAAAGCTTGACATAAAGAAAAAAATGTGTTATAATAAGAAAGTCGGTTAAAGACGCACAGAGAGTTATGCTGGTGTAGCTCAATTGGTAGAGCAGCTGATTTGTAATCAGCAGGTCGCGGGTTCGAGTCCCATCACCAGCTCCACCTTTGTGGTAATTTAATAATACGGAGAGGTTCCCGAGTGGCCAAAGGGGACAGACTGTAAATCTGCTGCTTATTGCTTCGGTGGTTCGAATCCACCCCTCTCCACCACGTCGGAGCAAGCTATATATCGCTTGCTCTGATTTTTTTGGAGCCTTAAGGCGTAAATAAACCCCCGGTTATACC
>CACZTG010000273.1 GCA_902783995.1 uncultured Ruminococcus sp.
AGCTTGCGAGAAAAGCTACTGGGAAAACGGTTTATATCCTTGACGAGCCGACCACGGGGCTTCATACCGCCGATGTGCATAAGCTTACAGAGGTTTTAAATAAGCTTGTTGACAGCGGAAATACCGTTATTGTTATTGAGCATAATCTTGATGTGATAAAAACAGCGGATTATATAATCGACCTCGGTCCGGAGGGCGGAAACAAGGGCGGCAGAGTTATAGCGACAGGAACGCCCGAAGATGTCGCGAAGGTTAAAAAGTCCGAAACAGGTAAATTTTTGAAAAAAATCTTAACATAAACAGCCTTTCGGAGTCTTTGTCCGAAAGGCAGGCATCTTGCAGCTCCGATAAAGAGAAAGTGAGCCGTCTGCCGCAACAGATTGGCTCACTGCAGAGGGCATAGTCATCATTAAACAGTTTGCGTTACCGGTTGCGGCAAAAAAATTTTTTTCGATAAAGGAAAACTATTGATTTTTCAGACAATAAGTGGTATAATAATATCATATGATGAATAATGTCAGGAGGCAGGACTTATGGAAAATAACTATGAAAACGAATATACCGGTAACATAAAGATTTCGGACGATGTAATTGCCACGCTTGCCGCAAAGGCAGCAAAAGAAGTTGAAGGCATTGCGGATTTAATAGGAGGCATTGTCGGCAACATTACCGCCGCCGTGCTCGGCAAAAAAGATACCTCAAAAGGTATTGATGTTGATATGAAGGACGGGGCAGCTTATATTACGCTGCACATTAAAGTAAATTACGGTGTAAAAATCCCCGAGGTTGCATGGAAGGCGCAGGAAAACGTAAAAACCGTGATTGAATCAATGACGGGCATTACGGTCGGAAAAGTAAATGTAAGCGTTGAAGGTATTGATTTTAAAGAAGAAGCGGCATCTGTGCCTGAAGAAACCGTTTCCGAAGCGGAACAAGCGCAAAGTGAAATTATCGATATTGACGTTACTGACGAAAACTGATTGTTCTTTGAAAATTTGTTAAAATTTTTGCGGTATTGCTTTAAACTTAATACAATTTTAAGCAATACCGATTTTTGTTATACAGGAGACACAAAATGGACAAATTAATTGAGCTTGAAGGCTTTGACGAAGAGCCTAAATTTAACAGAAGGCTTGCGAGAGATATAGCCTTTAAGTACATTTTCGCGTGGCAGTTTGACGAATCGGAACCCCCCGATATAGGAAGCCGCCTTGATGAAATGGCTTTTGGGAAAAAAGACCGCGCGTATATCGAAAATGCCGTTAAGGGTGTAACGGAAAACTTGGCGGAACTTGATAAAATAATCTCCGAAAAAACCGTGAATTGGAAAAAAGAGCGTCTTTCAAAGCTTTGTCTTGCGGGCATAAGGCTTGGTCTGTATGAAATTCTTTATGATGACACTATTCCTTACAGCGTTTCCGTAAATGAAATTGTCGAGCTTTTAAAACGATATGATACGCACGAGTCCGCGAAATACGCAAACGGTATTTTGGGCGGTTTTGATGATAAGGACAGCGAAAATGATTCTCGGAATTGACACAAGCTGCTACACAACCTCCGTTGCGATATGCGAAGGTGAAAAAATAATCTGCGATAACAGAAAACCGCTTGAGGTTTTAAAGGGGAACAGAGGTTTAAGGCAGAGCGAAGCTGTGTTTCAGCATATTAAAGCGTTGCCGGAGCTTATAAAAAAAGCGGCGGCAGCCTGTGATTTTAATAAGCTTGACGGCGTAATCGCAAGCCGTTTTCCGAGGCCGCTTGAGGGCTCGTATATGCCTGTGTTTACCGCGGGCTGCTCTGTTGCGGAGAGTATAGCGGCGGCGCTTAATATTCCGCTTTATTTTACATCTCATCAGGAAGGGCATATAATGGCGGCGCTTAAAAGCTGCGGCGAGGAAATAGCGGATTCCGAGTTTGTTTCGGTACATATTTCGGGAGGTACAACCGAGCTTTTACTAACCAAAACAACAGATACCGGTTTTGATTTTGAAATTGCGGGAGGTTCGCTTGACCTTCACGCGGGACAGCTTATTGACCGCTGCGGTGTGCTTATGGGAATGAGCTTTCCGTGCGGAAAGGAGCTTGACGGCCTTGCTTTGACGGCGAAAAAAGGCTTGAAAATGCCCGTAACGCTTAAAGGCACGGATATTCATTTCAGCGGTGCGGAAAGCTACATTATGCGATATATATCCGAAAATGGGGAAAAAGAGGAAATCGCGAGAGGCGTTTTTGAATGTATAGGCGAATCACTTATGAAAGCGCTTGACTTTATTTACGCGAAAAAGCCGTTTAAAACAGTGATTATGGGCGGCGGTGTCAGCGCGAGCGCTTTTTTGCGAAATACAATGAAAAGCGAAAAATATAAAATACTTTTTGCCGATAAAGCGTATTCCACAGATAATGCCTGCGGCACCGCGCTGATTGGAGAATTGTTAAGATAATGAGTGAATTTTATACTGTTTCACAAATTAACAGATTTTTAAAAAATATAATAGAAGCCGAGCCTTTTTTATCGGATATCTGGATAAGAGGCGAAATTTCAAACTTTAAGGCGCACTATTCGGGACATTTATATCTTACCTTAAAGGACGAAACCTCCACGCTTAAATGCGTTATGTTTAAAAGCGATGCATTAAGGCTGAAGCTTCGCCCGGAGGACGGTATGAAAGTGCTTGTGAGAGCAAGAATTTCGGTTTATGAAGCGGCGGGAAGCTATCAGGCATATATCCGTGAAATGAAATCGGACGGCCTCGGCGACCTTTACGTCGCGTTTGAGCAGCTTAAAAAAAAGCTTGAAGCGGAAGGGCTTTTTGATGAAAAATATAAAAAACAAATTCCGCCGTATCCCGAAAAAATCGGCGTTATAACCTCACTTACGGGCGCTGCCGTGCAGGATATTAAAAATATTCTCGGCAGGAGATATCCGATAGGTGAAGTTATATTATATCCGGCTCTTGTGCAGGGAGATGACGCACCCGCGGATATTGTAAAGGGTATAAAATATTTTAACGAAAAATGCCCTGTTGATGTGCTTATTGTCGGCAGAGGCGGCGGAAGCATCGAGGACCTTTGGGCGTTTAATGACGAAACGGTGGCACGGGCGGTTTTTGAAAGTGAAATCCCCGTTATTTCTGCGGTGGGACACGAAACGGATTTTACAATCAGTGATTTTGTTGCCGACCTCAGAGCGCCGACACCTTCGGCGGCAGCGGAGCTTGCGGCGGTACCCGTAACGGAAATCAAGGCGCAGATAAGCTTTTTAAACGATAGAATTTTAAGCCTTTTTAAAGGTATTATTTCAGAACGGCGCGCGCGTCTCAGTTATTTTGATAAGGAAAAAATTCTCTCACGGCTCGCGGATAATATTGCCGCAAAGCGTACCGCCTGCGATGCCGCTTTTGATAAAATATATATGCTTATAAAAAACAAAACGGCTGGCAGCCGTTCCGCTTTGGCTCTTGCAGCCGCGCGGCTTGAGGGCGCAAGCCCCTTGAAAATAATGGAAAAAGGCTACGCCGCGGCATTAAAAGACGGCAAAACCGTAAAGAAAGTTACCGGGCTTAAAAAAGGTGATGAAATTGAGCTTATTTTTGCAGACGGCAAAGCGGCGGCGGAAATAACGGAAATTAAAAAGTCCGAAAAAGGAATGATTAAAAATGGCTGAAAAGAAAATAAAATTTGAAACGGCGGTTAAGGAGCTTGATGAAATCGCGAAACAGCTTGAA
>CACZTG010000274.1 GCA_902783995.1 uncultured Ruminococcus sp.
ATAACCTTTCTTTCGGCTTCCTCATAGCCGCCGAAAGCGCTGTAAACGCAGCCCTCCGCCTTTATGTTTTTCACAAGCTGCTGCGCGCGCATATCAAGAAATTTTGAAAAATCGGGATAAAAATTTTTTGAGGCGGCAGAAGCCAAATCCTTTATCCTTGAAGTTAAAAGCTTTGTTTCATCCATAAATTATACCATTAAAAGCAAACGTACTATAATATTACGCACGATTTCTATTAAAATAATAGCGACAACGGGCGTAAAATCAATCATTATACGGTTTGTAAGCGGACTTATGAGTTTTCTTACAGGGTTTGTGACAGGCTCCGTGAATTTGTTTAAAAAACGCCTTATTTTATATACCGTTTCGTTATAATTCGGCACCCACGAAAGCAGCGCTTCGATAACAATCGCCCATGTAAGAAGCTGTGATAAAAGCATTATAAGCCCGATAATCACAGAAATCATAAAGCTTTTCCTCCCTTAATCCCAAAGGAAAGTATTGTTTTTAAGCTCGTTTTTAAAATCACCGAGAATTGTTACGTTATAAGGCGCTATAAGATATATGTTGTTTGACACTCTTTGTATGCCGCCGTCAAGCACATAAATCGCCCCGCTTAAAAAATCAAAAATTTTATGCGCGACATCTTTTTCAAGAAGCTCAAGGTTTACAACAACAGGCTTTCTGTCTTTAAGATGGTCGGCAATTTCCTTCGCGTCGTCAAAATTTGCCGGCTTAATAACAACAACCTTAAACTGTGTTGTTGCCGACATTGAAACGACTTTGTTTCTTCTGCCGCTCGTTTCGGAATACGGCTGAGCTTCGCTTACCTTTGAGGTGCGCTCCACTCTCGGCTTCGGCATCTCGTATTCCTCGGTCATAACCTCATCGTCCTCCGCGCTGAATCCCATTGCTCCAAGTACATTTTTAAACACTTTGTTCATAATATATGCTCCTTTACATTGTATTTTTAAATATTGTAATTTCTTTTACCGAAAATTTTTGAGCCGACTCTTATCATTGTCGCGCCTTCTTCTACGGCGATTTCAAAATCACCGCTCATACCCATTGAAAGGCAATCAAACTGCTTTTTGTTTTTATATTTATCATAAAGCCTGTACATATCCCGAAAATATTTTCTCGTGATTTTATCGTCAGTTTCAATGGCGGGTACGGTCATAAAGCCTCTTATTTTAAGCGCCGGCAGCGTTTCGATTTCGGCGAGCGCCTCGTCCGTTTCCTCCGCTTTAAAGCCAAATTTCGCACCGTCATCCGCAATATTTATCTGCAAAAGAATATCGGCGGTTTTGCCTTCCTTGACGCTTTCCTTTGATATTTCCCTCGCGAGATGAACAGAATCAACCGAATGTATCATACAGGCGGCTTTAAGCGCCTGCTTAACCTTGTTTGTCTGCAAATGCCCTATTAAGTGAATTTTTGTTTCCGCGGGCAAAAGCGGTTTTTTTTCGCACATTTCCTGTACGCGGTTTTCCCCTATATCCGTAATTCCGCAGGAAAGCGCCTCTAAAATATCCTCCGCGGGATAAGTCTTTGAAACGGCTATCAAAAGAACTTCTTTTTCGCTGCGCCCCGCTCTTGCTGCGGCTGCGAAAACAGCGCTCCTGACCTTTTCTATATTTTCTTTTATGTTCAAGCTTTTTACCTTCTTTATGTTTATTTGCGTTTTTCTTTAACAACAACCTCGTCATATAAAAGCAGGGTGTCCGCTTCCGTGCCCGCTTTTACAATCGCTGTGCCGTCGCCCGGCTCATAAATCACCTCAACGCTTTTTTCGACTTCGCCGCCCGATGTTCTGACCGACACGGTTTTTCCCGCGTCGCCTTTGTCGGTAATGGCTTCTATCGGAATTTTAAGCCCTCTGTAAACCTTTTTTATTACGTCAACCGTACAGGAGCGTTCACTGTAAATATTGCCGATATAACTGCTTCCTTCAAGACAAAGCACCGCTTTTTTGCCGTTTACGCTAACACTTTTTACCTTCGCGTTTACTGTCCTCTGGTCTGTACCGTTAAACCGAAGCTGAACTGCCGTGCCCTCCGTAAGCCCCGTTACGTCATCTTTTTTAAGCGGCAAGGCTATTATCCAGCCTGAGTTATCCGTAACCTTGCAGACAGCGTTTTCCGTGGCTGCTCCCACGTCCTCGCCCGAAGCGATTTTGTTTATCTTTTCCGCCGTAAGTGAAGAAGCGTCCGTCATTTTTATGCCTTCATAGCCATCGACAAAATCAAAATACA
>CACZTG010000275.1 GCA_902783995.1 uncultured Ruminococcus sp.
AGTTAAGCTCTTCTGTTGTAAGCAAGCCCTTTTTATGAAGCTTAAAAAGACTTATAAAATATGGATTGCCGCCAAAGGTCGAAGGAGATTTGTACGGTGAGTTACACTCGTCAACAGGGCAAAAAGGAAGCACCTGCCAATACGAGAAACCGCAATCCTTTAAAAAATCAATAAAATGTTTTGCTTCGTCACCGAACGAACCGATACCGTATTCGCCGAAAAGTGACGATATATGCATAAGAACACCGCTTTTTCTTGTCATAAACCTTATAAATCCTTTCCTTAAAGAGTAATAATAGTATTTTTGCATATATTATATTTTACCATAAAAAAATATAAAATGCAAATAAAATTTTCAATTTATAGCGGCATATTTTCTTGACAAACGTAGTTAATTATTGTATAATGTTATTATATGGATATTTATGGTAATAATATTTTGGTCAGGAGGGGAATAATGAGAAAAAATTTTGCTGACGCTTTGGACGAATTTTCTGCCGGTCTGAGCAGTCACGCATATGAGTTTATGGGTTGCCATAAGTTGGGAAACGGCTATGTTTTCAGAGTCTGGGCGCCAAACGCGAGAAATGTTTTTTTGACAGGCTCGTTTAATGAATGGAACACTGGGAATATTCCTATGAAAAATATAGGCCGGGGCATATGGGAAGCCAAATCCGAGAGCGCAAAAATTTTTGATGAATATAAGTATTATATTGAAAAAAGCGACGGAAGCTTTGTTTATAAAAGTGACCCGTATGCGTTTCACGCTTGCACAAGGCCTGAAAATTCATCAAAGGTTTATGACATAGAAGGCTTTGAATGGACAGACAAAAAATATCTGAAAAAAGCGGCAAATACGTCTGTATTGTCAGAGCCGGTTAATATTTACGAGGTTCATCTCGGCTCGTGGAAGCTGTATGAGGACGGAAATTATTTTTCATACAGAAAAATGGCTGATGAGCTTGTAAAATATGTTAAAAAAATGGGTTATACTCATATTGAGCTTCTTCCTGTAAGCGAGTATCCGTTTGACCCGTCTTGGGGATACCAGGTTACGGGTTATTACGCTCCGACTTCAAGGTATGGTACTCCGCAGGATTTTATGTATTTTGTAAATCGCTTTCACGAGGAAGGTATAGGCGTTATACTTGACTGGGTCGGCGCTCATTTTCCGAAGGACGAGAACGGACTTTACGAGTTTGACGGCACCTGCCTTTACGAATCCTCCGATAAGCTGATGAACGAGCATCCCGATTGGAACACGAGGATTTTTAATTACGGCAGAAATGAAGTAAAATCTTTTTTGATTTCAAATGTTGTTTTTTGGCTTGACAAATATCATATTGACGGCATAAGAGTTGACGCTGTCGCTTCAATGCTCTACCTTGATTACGGCAGGCGTGACGGACAGTGGCGGCCGAATAAGTACGGCGGCAATTATAACCTTGAAGCAATAGATTTTTTAAGGGCGCTTAATTCAGCCGCTTTTCATTTTAAACCGTCGGTTATGATGATAGCCGAGGAATCAACCGCGTTTCCTATGGTGACAAAACCGGGTTACGACGGTGGGCTGGGTTTTAATTTTAAGTGGAATATGGGTTGGATGAACGATATGCTCGGCTATATGTCGGAGGACCCGTATTTCAGAAAAGGCAGGCATAATGACCTTACGTTTTCGCTCACATACGCTTTTTCGGAGAATTTTATTTTGCCCGTATCACATGACGAGGTGGTTCACGGCAAAGGCTCGCTTATAGGTAAAATGCCGGGTGAGTATGATGAAAAATTTGACAATTTAAGAGCGTTTATGGGTTATATGATGGCTCATCCGGGTAAAAAACTCAGTTTTATGGGTAATGAATTCGGACAGTTTGCCGAATGGAATTATGCAAAATCGCTTGAATGGTTTATGCTTGAATATGAAAAGCATAAAAAGCTTCATCGTTTTGTTAAAGAGCTTAACGCTTTTTATCTCGAAAACAGCCCATTTTGGGAAAACGATATAAGCTGGGACGGCTTTACATGGCTTGTCAGCGATGACAATTCCCAGAGCGTAATTGCGTTTATCAGGCGTGACAAAAATGGCAATGAAATTATTGTGGTATGTAATTTCTGTCCGGTTTTGAGAGAAAAATATAAAATAGGTGTTCCGCACGAGGGAGAATATAAGCCCGTATTTTCAAGCGACAGCCTGAAATACGGAGGCAAGGGGACAAGGCTTAAAAAAGTAAAAACAAAGAGCTGTGAAATGCACGGCTTCGCGCAGTCTATCGAAATAAAAATTCCACCGCTTTCTACTGTATATTATACTATTGTAAAATAAGGAGGCAAAGCTTTATGCTTGAAAGACACAAAGAATGTATCGCGATGCTGCTTGCCGGCGGGCAGGGCAGCAGATTACTTGTTCTTACGGAAAAAACGGCAAAGCCAGCCGTGCCTTTCGGCGGCAAATACAGAATTATTGATTTTCCGCTTTCCAACTGTGTAAATTCCGAAATAGACACGGTCGGTATTCTTACTCAGTACCAGCCGCTTGAGCTTAACGATTATATCGGCAACGGACAGCCGTGGGGGCTTAACCGCAACTACGGCGGCGCTCATGTGCTTCCGCCGTATCAGACGTCGGGCAAAAACGAATGGTATAAGGGAACGGCAAACGCCATATATCAAAATATTTCCTTTGTTGAAGGGTATAACCCCGAACATGTTATAATTCTTTCGGGCGACCATATTTATAAAATGGATTATAACAAAATGCTCAAATTCCATAAAGACAACGGCGCGGAATGTACTATTGCCGTCCGTGACGTACCGATTGAGGAAGCAAGCCGTTTCGGCATTATGAATACAAACCCCGACGGTTCAATTTACCAGTTTGAGGAAAAGCCGAAAAAACCGAAAAGTAATCATGCTTCTATGGGTGTGTATATTTTCAAATGGGATGTTTTAAAAGAATATCTTATTGCCGATGAGGCTGATAAAACCTCCGATAACGACTTTGGCAAAAATGTTATTCCGGCACTTCTTCGTGACGGCAGGAAGCTTTTTGCCTATACTTTTGCGGGTTATTGGAAAGATGTCGGCACAATACTAAGCCTTTGGGAAGCAAACATGGATATACTTGACGGTAATTTCGCGCTTAAAGATAAGCATTTTAAAATTTACGCGAGAAACTACGCTCAGCCGTCCAGTTATATTGCGGACTGTTCCGAAATCAAGGATTCGTTTGTTGCCGAAGGCTGCTCCGTGAAAGGAAAGGTTACTCATTCGATTATTTCGACAGGCTGCGTTATTGAGGAAAATGTCGAGATAAACGACAGTGTTATTATGCCCGGTGCCGTTGTAAAAAAAGGCTCGGTCATTAAATATTCGATGATAGGCGAAGACGTTACGGTCGAGCAAAACTGCCGTATAGGCGATAACCCCGAATATTATGACAAGAGCGAATGGGGCATAAGTGTTATCGGAAAAAACGAAACAGTTGAAAAAAACAGTACGGTTAAGCCAAACACGGTTATATAAGAAAGGAGCGTGAAACATCTTGAAAATGACAGGTATTATTTTTTCAAATATTTATGATGATACTTTGGGAGAGCTTACCGCAAACAGAACAGTTGCGTCACTTCCTTTCGGCGGACGTTACAGACAGATAGATTTTACGCTTTCAAATATGGTAAACTCCGGAATCAGAAATATCGGTGTTGTCACAAAATATAATTATCAGTCGCTTATGGACCATCTCGGAAGCTGCCAGGAATGGGATTTAAACAACAAAAACGGAGGGCTTTACATTTTGCCTCCTTTCGCGAGCGGCAGGTCTGAGGTTTACCGCGGAAAGCTTGAAGCTTTGCATACAGCTATGAATTTTTTAAAGTCGCAAAACACCGATTATGTTGTTTTGTCCGATACAATAACAATTTGTAATATTGATTACAGAGAAATTGTTAAGACGCATATAGATTCGGGCAGAGATATAACGGTTATAGCTACAAAACCGCTTAATTATACCGATGACAATCTTCTTGTTATTGAATATGACAAGAATTTTACGGCGACCGATATAATAATTAACTACCCGGCAAAAGACGGTTCGCTTACAGGTATGGGTATGTTTATAATGGATAGGGAAATGCTTATTAAAGAGGTTGAAGAAGCGGTTGCGCAGGGCTACTACCACTTTGAGAAGGATTTTCTTCAAAGGCATTTTAATATGGGTAATTTGTCGGTTAATGTTTATGAATTTAAAGGTAAGGTGCTCCGAAATAAAAATATCGCTGCGTTTTTTAATAATAACCTTAAACTTCTTGATGAAGAAACAAGAAACGATATTTTTAAAACAGATTCTCCGATTTATACAAAAATACGTGATGAAATACCAACATATTACGGTGAAACCTCAAAAGTAAGTGAATGTCTTATAGCTGACGGCTGTAATATCGAGGGTAAAATTGAGGAATCAATTTTATTCCGTGATATAAAAATAAAAAAAGGCGCTGAAATTAAAAAATCAATTATAATGCAGGGTGCCAATATCGGTGAAAACGTATATATCGAAAATGCTATTCTTGATAAAGACGTTACGGTAACCGACGGAACAAGGCTTATAGGCGCGCCCGAAAGCCCTGTGATTATAAAGAAAGGTGAAATTGTATGAAAATTCTTTTTGCGGCAAGCGAAGCCGCGCCGTTTATAAAAACGGGCGGTCTCGGAGATGTAGCGCAGGCACTGCCGCAGGAGCTTGCAAAAAATAAGGACGTTAACGTAGCGGTTTTTATCCCTTATTACAAGAGGATTAAAAACAATCCCGAAATCGAAGTCGAATTTATAAAATGCTTTTCAACAAAGCTTGCGTGGAGGCAGGAATATGTCGGCGTGTTTAAGCTTAAATCGGCAAGCAAAAAGCTCAGTATTTATTTTATCGACAATGAGTATTATTTTTACAGAGATTCCGTTTACGGCGACTATGATGACGGAGAGAGATACACTTATTTCAGTATGGCTGTACTTGAGAGTATCCGTGAAATAGGCTTTTATCCGGATATTATTCATTGTAACGACTGGCAGACGGCACTCATTCCGTCACTTAAAAAGCTTAAATTTGGCGGACGGAGTGAGTACGACAGGATAAAAACGGTATTCACAATTCATAATATTGAGTATCAGGGTAAAATGCCGCCGGAATTTATGACAAATGTTATAGGTCTGGGTGAGGAGCACAGAGGACTTATGACATATGACGGCTGCGTAAACTTTATGAAAAGCGCGATTGTTTCGGCGGATAAAATCACAACCGTTTCCGAAACCTATGCTCACGAAATAAGATATTCGTATTTCGCAAAAGGGCTTGAAAGCATAATAGGCGAAAACGCTTACAAGCTTGAAGGAATAGTAAACGGTATAAACACAAAATTATATGACCCCAAAACAGATGCTTCAATTGCGGCAAACTATTCCGCAGCCGATATATCGGGCAAAGCTGAAGATAAGGCGGATTTACAAAGAACGCTCGGGCTTCCCGTAAGGCCGGATGTACCTGTAATTGCCATGATATCAAGGCTTGTCGCTCATAAAGGGCTTGACCTTGTTGAATATGTTATGGGTGAAATAATGAACCGTGATCTGCAGTTTGTCGTAATAGGTACGGGTGATTATAAATATGAGGATATGTTCAGGTTTAACGCGTATTTGCACAGCGATAAAATGTCTGCAAATATAGTTTTTGACCCGGTGCTTGCGAATAAGCTTTATGCGGGCGCGGATATTTTTCTTATGCCGTCAAAAAGTGAGCCGTGCGGGCTTTCACAGCTTATCGCCATGCGTTACGGTACTGTACCGATTGTGCGTGAAACAGGCGGTCTTTGGGATACTGTGCCTCCGCTTAACATTGAAACACTTGAAGGCAGAGGCTTTACATTTAAAGGCTATAACGCTCATGATATGCTTGGCGCGATTGACAGGTGTACAGAGTTTTACAGGAACAAGGAAAAATGGAATAAACATATTAAAAATCTTATAAAATACAACAGCAGCTGGAAAGAGTCAGCTAAAAAATATATCAGAATATACAGCGAGCTTATTTAAGGAATGGAGAAAAAACGTGAACGAAAAAATCAAACTCAATAAAAAAAATATAAAAAAACCAACAATAAAATCAAGCAAAAAAACGGATGCCGTAAAGCTTCTTGAGGAAGCTTCGGTAAGGCTTTTCGGATGCGGAACAAATGAGCTGACAAAGCAGCAGATGTTTAAAGTTTTGTGCAGCGTTGTGCGTGACCTTATGGTTGCGAAACGGAAGGATTTTCACGACGAATACCGCAAAAATAATTCAAAGCAGGTATATTATATGTCTATGGAGTTTTTGGTAGGAACCTCGCTCCATAATAATCTTTTTAATCTGGGCATAGAAGATGAATATGAAAAAGCAGTAAAGAAATGCGGCTTTAATCTTAAAGAACTGTACGATATGGAGCCTGACGCGGGTCTCGGTAACGGAGGTCTCGGAAGGCTTGCATCGTGCTATCTTGATTCTATGACGAGCCTTGAGATTCCGGGTACGGGCTTTTCAATACGCTATGAATTTGGTATTTTCAAACAAAAAATTGTTGACGGCTGGCAAATGGAGTTTCCCGATGACTGGCTTGACCTCGGAGATGTATGGCTTCAGGCAAGAGAGGACGAAGCTTACGAAGTAAAATTCGGAGGTGAGGTTTCCGGCTGGGACGATAACGGAAAGTACAGAATTTCCCATACAAATTATAACTCGGTTATGGCAGTTCCGTATGATATGTATATATCGGGTTATGACACGAAAGCTGTAAATAAGCTTGTGCTTTGGAGCGCGAAATCCGCGAACAGCTTTGATATGGCGGCTTTTTCAAGGGGCGAATACGCAAAATCGCTTGAACAAAATACAATGGCAGAGGTTATTTCAAAAGTGCTTTACCCTGCCGATGACCATATTGCAGGTAAAATTCTTCGTCTTAAACAGCAGTATCTTCTTGTATCCGCTTCACTTCAAAGTATAATAAGCCATCATATGAAGCGCTTTAAAAGGCTTGATAATTTAGGCGAGCAGGTAGCTATTCATATAAATGACACACATCCGGCTCTTTGTGTGCCCGAGCTTATGAGGATTCTTGTTGATGATTACGATTTCGGCTGGGACGAAGCATGGAAAATCACAAACGAAACACTTACTTATACAAACCATACGGTTATGAGTGAAGCTCTCGAACGCTGGAACGAACAGCTTTTCAAAGAGCAGCTTCCGAGAATATATCAGATTGTATGCGAGATAAACCGCAGGCTTGTAGGTCAGCTTAATATTATATACCCCGGTGATATCGCTAAAATAGATTATATGGCGGTTATTGCTCACGGTGAGGTGCGTATGGCAAATCTTTGCCTTGCGGCATGCCACAAGGTAAACGGGGTTTCAAAGCTTCACAGCGATATATTAAAAACAGGTATTTTTAAGGACTATTATAACATAAATCATGAAAAATTTACAAATGTCACAAACGGTATAGCATACCGCAGATGGCTTTGTCAGGCGAATCCCGAGCTTACAGGGCTTCTTTCGGAGCTTATAGGTGACGGCTTTAAAAAGGATAGCCGTGAGCTTGAAAAGCTTTTGAAATACCGTGATGATAAGTCGGTGCTTGAACGCCTTGAAAGCATAAAAAAGGATAATAAAATCCGCCTCGCCGGTTATATAGCGAAAGCAAACGGCATAAATGTTGACCCGGATTCTCTTTTTGATGTTCAGGTTAAAAGGCTTCACGAATACAAAAGACAGCTTTTGAATGTGCTTCAGATTCTTTATATGTATAACCGTATAAAGGAAAATCCAAACATGGACTTTGTTCCGAGGACCTTTGTTTTCGCGGCTAAGGCTTCGGCCGGTTATGTAATGGCGAAACAAATTATCAGACTTATTGTTGCCGTTTCGGATATGATAAATTCCGACCCGCAAGTAAGAGATAAAATAAAAGTTGTTTTTGTTTCGGACTATAAGGTTTCACTTGCCGAAATTATCATTCCGGCAGCGGAAATTTCGGAGCAGATTTCAATTGCGGGAAAAGAAGCGTCGGGAACAGGTAATATGAAGCTTATGATAAACGGCGCGGTAACACTTGGTACACTTGACGGCGCAAATGTTGAAATACATGAGCAGGTCGGAGATGAAAATATGTTCCTGTTCGGTCTCCATGCCGACGAGGTAGAGGATTTATGGCGCAGAGGTTATAACCCTATGGACTACTTGGGTAATAATCCGCAGCTTAAAGAAGTGCTTGAAATGCTGACTTCGGGAGTACTCGGTGTGAGGTTTGATGATATTGTCCGTTCACTTCTCACAAATAATTACGGTGTTGCCGACGCGTATATGATAATGGCTGATTTTTCCGATTATAAACGCGCACAGGAGGACGTATCAAAAGCATATGCCAACAGAGAAAGGTTTAATAAGATGTCGCTTGTAAATATCGCAAAAGCGGGCATTTTCTCATCAGACAGAGCTGTAAAGGAATACGCCGATAA
Source organism: uncultured Ruminococcus sp. (assembly GCA_902783995.1). The sequence continues at coordinate 8,542 of CACZTG010000275.1, forward strand.
TATCTGGCATATGAAGTAAAAGGTATAAAAATAAATGAGGATTTTATTTAACAGCAGAGATATTAAATATAAAAAACCGTTTGGGTGCATTAAAAGCGAAGAAAAATGCACCCTTCGCGTTGATATACCCAAATATTGCGGAACAATAAGCATAAGGCTTTGTATTTTTGACGAGAACGGTTTTGAAATGCTTGTCCCTTTTGATAAAATAAGCGAAGAAGGCGACTATGAAATTTATGTTACGGATTTTTCGCTATATAAAGCGGGGCTTTATTTTTATTATTTTCGTGTAGAAACGCAGGAAAGTAATTTTTCGCTTTACAGACAGGGCGAGAATACAAATATTGAAGAAGGCGACCTGTGGCAGCTCACCTGCTATGATGCGTTGTACGAAGGGAAAAGTAATTTTGCCGGAAAAGTAATGTATCAGATATTTCCCGATAGGTTTGCTGTCCTGGGCAAATGCGATTCAGATGAAAAATTACAGCCTTTTTGGGTTCATAACAGTTTATCGGATACCCCTGTTTTTTTGCCAGATGAAAACGGCAAAATATTAAACAATGATTTTTTTGGCGGAAACTTAAACGGCATAGCCGAAAAGCTGCCGTACATAAAAGAGCTCGGTGTCGGAGTTATATATTTAAACCCGATTTTTATGGCGTATTCAAACCATAGGTATGATACGGCGGATTATAAAAAAATCGACCCGATGCTCGGCACAGAGGCGGATTTTAAAAAGCTTTGCGAAAAGGCGCATGAGCTTGATATAAAAATTATTCTTGACGGCGTTTTTTCTCATACGGGGAGCAATAGCAGGTATTTTGATAAAGACGGTGTTTTTGGCGGCGGAGCCGTGAGCGATGAAAATTCGCCTTACAGGGATTGGTATATGTTTGAAAGCTATCCCGATAAATACACTTCATGGTGGGGTATAGATACGCTTCCCTGCGTAAATGAGCTTTGCCCGTCATATATGGATTATATAATAAAAGATGATGACAGCGTTATCGCGCATTGGCTGCGTGCCGGCGCGGACGGTTTCAGGCTTGACGTTGTTGATGAAATTCCCGATGAGTTTGTTGCCGAAATAAAAAAGAAAATGAACGAAATAAAGCCGGAGGCTATCCTTATAGGTGAGGTCTGGGAGGACGCTTCAAATAAAATCAGTTACAGCATAAGACGCAAATATCTTTTGGGCGAAGAGCTTGATTCCGTGATGAATTATCCGTTCAGAAACGCGATAATAGGTTTTGTGCTCGGAAATATAAGCGGATATGATTTTAAAGAACAGGTTATGACAATTGCAGAAAACTATCCGAAGCCTGTGCTTGACTGTCTTATGAATATGCTTTCAACGCACGATACGGTGCGGATATTGACTCTTTTTGGTGATGACGGAAGTCTGACGGAAAAAGAACGGAAAGCGGAGTTTCGTCTTGAAAACGAAAGGCTTGAAAAAGCGGTTGAGCTTGAAAAGCTTGCAGCTTTTTTACAGTTTACGCTTCCCGGAATGCCGTGTGTGTATTACGGTGACGAAATCGGTATGGAGGGCTATGAGGACCCGCTTAACCGCAGGTTTTTTGAATGGGAAAAAGAAGATGTGGGGCTTAAAGAGTTTTACAAGAAGCTCGCGGGGATAAAAAACAGTACCCCCGCGCTTAAAAC
>CACZTG010000276.1 GCA_902783995.1 uncultured Ruminococcus sp.
CATATACAAAAGGGCTGTGATAAAATCAAATCATTTTTCACAGCCCCGTAAATTATACATTTTTCAATCAAAAAAATGTTTCCTCTGTTGTGTAAATTTGCCATTTTCCCCGGCTACGGCGGTATTTTTTCGCCGTTTTCTAAATTACCATCATAATATATCCCGCGTAAACCGCCAGCAGAAGCCAGCCCTGCAGCTTTGTGAATTTTTCACGCAGCAGCATAGGAACCAAAGCTATCAGCGTTACAATAAGACACGCAGGCATATCAAGTATAAAACCCTGTCTGCTTATCGGCAGTTCTTTTCCCGAAATAACGGAGCAAAGAGGCATAATAAGCGTAAGGTCTATAACGTTTGCTCCTATTATATTACCCACGGAAAGGCTTGCCTGTTTTTTCGCGATTGATGTAAGCGTTGTCACAAGCTCCGGCAAAGACGTCCCCACAGCAACTATTGTAACAGCTATCACACCTTCGGAAACTCCGAGCGCTTTCGCGATGATAGTCGCGTTATCTACCATAAGGTCGGACCCGAAAACAATTCCTGCGGCACCAAAAACAAATTTTAAAATATTCACAGTGACTGTCCGTCCGTCATGCGCGGGCTTTTCGCCATTTTTTTCGGAACCTCTTTCCGAAACGGCACTATGTATATTTTCCGCCATAAACATAACAAAAATAATAAGAAGAATGACGCTGCCCCATATTTTAAAGCTTCCTGCCGGACTCGCGAGACACAACACCGCCGCGGAGGCTATCAGCATTGCGGATTTTAAAAGATAGCTTTTCCTTTTTGCGCTTCCTGCCATAAAAACAAGCGATATACCAAGAATAAGCCCTGTATTCGCCGTAACTGAGCCAACAGCATTACCGACAGCCATATCAACACTTCCTTTGCTTGCGGCAATGACAGAAACTATCATTTCGGGCAGCGTAGTCGCAAGACTCACAACCGTCGCGCCGACTATAAATTTCGGAACCCCGGAAATCTCCGCAATCCATGATGCGGCATCAACAAAAAAATCTCCGCCCTTAACAATAAAAACCAAGCCTATCGCAAAAAGAATAATCGCAATCCATATATTCATTCTATACCTCCATATTTTTTCACAGATATTAAAAGACTTATCCGCAAAAAGCGGATAAGTCTCATTGTTTACTGCGATTCCGGGTGATATTCACCGTGATGACGAAATCTGCAACAAAGCAAAGCTGCTTTGCCAATTACTCCCTTATTCAATATTATTGTATCATACCGCAGTTTGTTTTGTCAAGAAAATTTTTCCGACAATTACCGATTTTTTGCAAAAACAAAATCGGTTTACTGCTTCACGCAGTGAAATTCGTAATAATCATCGCCTTCAAAATACGTAACATTCAAGCTGCCGTCATCATTAACCTCAAAATTTATATCAAGGTCATCAATACTTCCCATACCGGATACTATCGACCATGTTTGCTCGCCCATATCCTCGCCTTTATACGTGATAACCGCACTTTTATCTGCAGCTAAATCTGCCGTAAACGCGTCAGCAGCGATTTCACCGGAAGCGTCATCACCCAAAGCGTTTTTAACCGAATCGGATACCCATTTGCCGGCAACGGTTTTTTCTTCCTCCGATAAGGTAAGCATCGGGTCGGAAGCTGCACTGCTGCCCTCTTTTGCAAAAGTAAGCTTCATACCGGTATCCATAATATCATCAAAAATTATAAGGTCTCCGTCAACCGTTGCAGACAATTCTTCACCCTGAACTTTTATTGTAAGAGCGGTATCTTCAAGTGTCCACTTAATATTTGCGTCTTCACCGTCAATTTCCATTCTGCCTTTTCCGCCCTTTGAAAGCTCTATCGCCCAACCGGCAATTTTGTCGTCCGTAAGTGTCATTCCCAGCATTTCTCCGACAATGGAAATATATTTCCCTTCTATTCCCGTTTCGGCTCCGCCGCCTGCTCCTCCTCAGCCCGCCAGAACCGCGGCAACCATAACCGCTGCAACAACTAAAGAAACCAGCCTTTTAATTTTTCTCATTTTTTATTTTCCGCCTCCTGTATAATGTTTTTGTACATCCAAAAAAAGCACAGCTAAATTATACCATATAAATATCTCTTTGTCAAACAATATTTTAAAAATCAGGCATTTTTAATAAATTCAAGCATAAGTTTAGCCGAATTGTCCGCCGCTACCGGCAAAAAAGTCAAATAATCGGCATGCGACGAGCCGTCGGCATTGTCCGAAATTGCCCTGACTACGGCAAACGGAACTCCGTTTATCATACAAACCTGCGCTATGCTGCCGCCCTCCATTTCACCTGCCGCCGCAGAAAAGTTTTCTACAATTTTTCTTTTTACCTCATCATTGTTAAGAAAAATATCGCCTGTCGCAATCCGACCCTGTGAAACCTTTAACCCTTCAACCTTTTTTGCCGCGGCAAACAGCTTTTCGCGTGTTTTTTCATCACACGGCATATAAACCATGTCAATGCCCGAAATAAAACCGATGGGGTCGCCGAGAGGACTTGTATCCATATCGTGCTGAACCGCGTCCGTTCCGATAACTATTTCACCAAACGATACTTCATCACTAAGCGCTCCCGCAACGCCTGTATTTATAATGACATCGGGCTTGTCGAGCAGTATCATCGTCTGCGCGCATACAGCGGCATTCACCTTGCCTATACCCGCTTTTGCTATAACAACCTCTTTGCCCGAAATCTGTCCGCTGACAAAATCAATA
>CACZTG010000277.1 GCA_902783995.1 uncultured Ruminococcus sp.
AAATTATTGACGTTGCGGCATATACGGGAGGCTATAATTTGCAGATTGCTTTTTCAACGGGATATGCTGCGGGGAAAAGCGCGGCGGGAAATTAAACGGAAAGTTGAAAAAGGAATGAGAAATATGATAAAAGCATGTATTTTTGATATGGACGGAACGACAGTAAATTCAATTGAATCAATAGCGTATTTTGCAAACAGGGCACTTAATAAGTACGGACTTCCGTCTATTGATACGGAGCGTTACAAGCTGCTTGTCGGAAACGGGGCAACAACGCTTGTAAAGCGAATGTTTGCGGAGGTTGGCGCTGCGGACGATATATATGAAGAAGTGCTTAACGAATACAATAAAAGCTATGATGATAATTTTCTGTATCTTGCAAAGCCTTATGACGGAATATGCGAGCTTCTTAAAAAACTGAAAAAAAGCGGTATTAAAACGGCGATTGTATCAAACAAGCCCGATTCTACCGCAAAGAAAATTTCCGATGAGCTTTTTGGAAAAGAGCTTATTGATATTTGCGTTGGCGCAAGAGACGGGGTGCCGCTCAAACCCGACCCGGCAGCGGTGGTTGAAGTTATGGGAAAATTTGAAGCTGAACCGGGGGATTGCCTTTATATCGGCGACACCGCGACAGATATGCTGACAGGCAAAAACGCGGGAATTTACACGGTTGGTGTGCTGTGGGGTTTCAGAAGCCGTGAGGAAATTGAAGGCGCGGGCGCGTGTATGGTAACGGATAACCCGAGTGATATTTTTATAAAGGCAACGGATAAATAATAATTTAAGTTTTTTAAAAATTGAGGACGATGCGCGCATCGTCCTCAACTATCAAATTATTTACCCCAAAATCACTCCGCCGCCGACAACTATATCACCGTCATAAAGCACAAGCGCCTGACCGGGCGTGATTGCTCTTTGAGGCTCGTCAAATTCAACGTGAAGGCGGTCCTTGTCTGTTTGTACAACGGTACACGGCGCTTCTTTATGTTTATAACGAATTTTGGCAGTCAGACGAAGGGGAGAATCTATTTTATCAAGGGCGATAAGGTTTATATTATCCGCTTCAAGCGTTTTTGAAAAAAGCTCGCTGCCGCCTCCTATAATTACCTTATTGTCTTTCGGGCATACCTTTAAAACATATAAAGGCTCGCTTGAGGAAATACCTATCCCTCTGCGCTGTCCTACGGTATAGCGTATAATACCCCTATGCCGTCCGAGAATATTTCCGTTTATATCGGTAAAATCGCCTTCGGGAAAAGCTTCGCCCGTATGCTTTTCAATAAAGCCCGCATAATCGCCGTCCGGCACGAAGCATATATCCTGACTGTCATGCTTTTTGGCATTTATAAAACCCTGCTTCGCCGCAATTTCACGTATTTCCGTTTTGGTATATGTGCCGAGAGGAAAAAGAGTATGCGAAAGTTGTTCCTGCGTAAGAGAATAAAGCACATAGCTTTGGTCCTTTGTTTCGTCAACGCCTTTTTTCAGCAGAAATCTGTCTCCGCTCTTCTCAATTCTCGCATAATGCCCCGTAACGACAAAATCCATTTCAAGCTCTTTCATTCGCTGCATCAATTTATCGAATTTAAGGTATCTGTTACAGTCAATGCAGGGGTTGGGCGTGCCGCCTCTTTTATATGTATCTATAAATTTCCCAATAACCTTTTCTTCAAACTTATCTTTAAAATTGACAACATAATAGGGCATACCGAGCCTTATTGCCACGTTCCGAGCGTCCTCGACATCTTTAAGACTGCAGCAGGTTTTTTCACTGCAAATACCGATATCTTCATTATCATACAGCTTCATGGTCATTCCCACGCAGTCATAGCCTTTTTCTTTCATAAGATAAGCCGCAACGGAGGAATCAACGCCTCCGCTCATCGCAATAAGTGCTTTTTGCATATTTTTATTCTCCTGTAATAATCGTTTTAAAAAATTTAAAGCGTATGCGCGAGATATACAAAACCGCATATTTTCTTTAATTCAGGCATTATTTTTTTTGCCTGCTGTTCATCATCAAATATACCGAAAACCGTCGGACCGCTGCCGCTCATCATACTTCCGAGGGCACCGCCTTTAAGCATTGTCTTTTTTATATCCTCGATAATGGGAAATTTACCTGCCGAAACATTTTCAAGCACATTATACATTTTTGAGGCGAAGCCTTTTATATCGCCGCTTTTAAGAGCCGAAACAAGAAAATCCGTATCGGGATGAATTTTTATTTCATCGATGTTTACCATAGAATATACCAATTTTGTTGAAAGAGCTATGTTCGGTTTTGCGAGAAGCACAAACATTTTCGGGCACGGTCCGAGAGGTGTCAGCTTTTCTCCTATGCCTTCCGCAAGCGCAAGTCTGCCGTTTATGCAGTAAGGAACGTCGGCGCCTATTTTTACGGCTATACTTTTAAGCTTTTCATCATCAAATGGCTTGTCGTAAAGAAGATTCAATCCCTTTAAAACTACGGCACCGTCCGTACTGCCTCCGGCAAGTCCCGCCGCGACAGGTATTCGCTTTACAATATCTATAAAAGCGCCGCCGCCTCCGATTTCCTCAAAA
>CACZTG010000278.1 GCA_902783995.1 uncultured Ruminococcus sp.
ATAAAACAAAGAAAAAAATTAAAAAAATGTTATGGGTTTTAAAATAATAAAGTTGCTTGCGTTAGACCGAGTTTGTCAGCGCTCTGAGGAGCAAATACAATTTTGCTCCTTTTTCCCTGCCCGCGTCAGATTTTTTTAAAAAATCAATTTAATATTTTAAAATTAAAAATTTTTTTAAAAAAGTACTTGCATTTGTTTTGTAATTATGGTATAATATTACTTGTTGTAAATATGCGCCGGTAGCTCAATCGGATAGAGTGTTTGGCTACGAACCAAAAGGTTGGGGGTTCGAGTCCCTTCCGGCGCGCCACGTCGGAACAAGTTTGGCTTGTTCCGATTTTTTATTTCATAAAAAATCAGTCACCCGCTCCACTGTTCCTCCTCTCCACAAAAAAGCCCGTTCGGTTTTCCTACTCATTTGTAAACGCACTCGTTTACGGAAAACTTCTCACTACCACTTTTTTGTGGTTGCGCCTTCGCCGCTTTTGGTTGTAGGTGAGTGGTTCGAAGGCGGGTACCGAAAGCGTAAGCTTTGGGGCGCCGAGCAGGTATGTGCAAAGCACACAGTCCCTTCCCGCGCGCCACTTAGGAGCCGCTTAAACACTGCATTTAGGCGGTTTTATTATTCTCTCTCAAAGTATAAAAATATGCGTTTTGTCCTTTATTGTTTTTTTCACCTTAACATTTCTTAGCATTTGAAATAACCGCTGACTTTTACTTTGTCAGCGGTCCGGACGCAAATTTTAAAAGTATATGCGGTATTTTTCATTTACCTGAGCGTTCTCGCTCTTATATCGTCCCCAAGAAAAAGCAGATGCCTGAACGTCAGAAGCCTCGACATTATTCTGTCGGAATATCTTGTTTCGACGTCTTTCGGCGCAAGATTAAAATTGATTACGGTCGGTCTTTTCGACACAAGCCTGCGTTCTATTATATCAAAAAGCGCCGTATGCGTATATTCCGTCAGAAATTCCGTCCCGAGGTCGTCCATTATGAGAAGGTCGCAGCTGTAAAGCCTGTCTACATCCTCCGAATAATCGGCTTTATAGTTAAATTTGTTTTTTGATATTATTTCAAAAATATCGTATGCCGATTTAAACACTACGCTAAACCCTTTTTTTGCGAGTTCCGACGCGATACAACCGCAAAGAAAGGTTTTTCCGAGCCCGACTTTGCCATACATAAGTATATTTTCGGAATCCCCCGAAAAATCCGCCGCGTAGCTTTTGCAATATTCAAATATATGCTTCATATGGCTTCTCGGAGAGCATTTATAATGCTCATCATATTCATCGCTGTATAAATCAAGCTTAAAATTATCAAAACCGCAATTGTCAGAGAGATTAAGCTCCGCAAGGTCATAAACGGACATTATTTTTTTACGGCAGTCACAAAGGAAACCGCCCACATAACCCGTATCACCGCAAAGCCCGCAGCGGTGAACGTTTGTCATATAATCAGAGGGAAAACCGTGACTTTTAAGAACCGCGTCTTTTTTACTTTTAAGCTCATCAAGCTTAACGGAATTTTCCTCAATTATTTTTTCGGCGTCGCCTTTAATTGCCATCCTCGTCATTTCAGCGCCAAGCTCGGTCATGCGGTCGTCAATTTCTTTTATTTCGGGTATTTCGGTATAAATTTCCTCCGTTCGCTTTACGGCAAGCTCCGCTGCCTGTCTGCGGTATTCGGATAATATACTTTCGGACTTTTCGTAAGCCTGTTTTGAAAAACTCATTTTTTAATCATACCTTTCTTTTTAAAAAAGATTTTATTTATTATCTCCCGGCTTGTCCTTTGTAAAATTCAACGCCGCCTGCTCAATAGCGTCATAGTCATAGGTTGTTTTAAGTGAATAATCGGAAAATTTGTTTTTCACGGAAGATGTTTTTGCGGCGCTTGCCGTTTTATTTTTAAATTCATCCCGCATTTTTCTTGCTTCGGCGGCTGTTTTTATGCCCTTACTGTACCATTCGGTAAGCATTGTGTTCATATAAGGAAGCGAGGTTTTGCCCGTATTCAGAGCCGTTATTTCTGCCGCAAGCTTAACAAGCTCGGTAGGCGAAGCAAGCTTATATGCCCAGGCGGAAAGATAGTCAAGCTCGGCTTTTGTAAGCACTCTGCCAAAAATACCGATTGCCCTTTTATAGCTGTTTATTTTTGAGTTGTTCTCCTGTAAAACGGTAAGGTATTGTTCTGCTTTTTCAAGTGAATTTATTTCCATTTCGCTCCAATTTATTGCCATAAGCTCAACAGAGCGCATACTTTTTTTGTTTACGGAAGCGCAATATGTAATCAGCACGGTTATGACGTCAACCGGAAGCCCCAGCCAATCATGAAAACCGAAAACTGTTGACTGGTCGTTGGAGCTGAGAGTTTTCCCGAGAGTTTTTTCACAATGTATTAAAAGGTCTCTCATTTCCTCATGGTCACTCGCGTATTTTGATATTTCCGCTGCCGAATAACTCGGTTTTTGCGGCGTAATAACGGGAAAATTTCTGTTAATCGGTTCATCGGGAGAAAGAAAGGTTACGGTAAATTCGCCGTCCGCAGCGCCTTCAAGCTTTATAATACCTTTTGATTCCCAATATTTCCACGCTCTTAATACATCTGATTCAAGCACACCAAGCGCCGCGGCAATACCCGAAAAGGTAAGCGCTGTATTTTCGCCGCATTGTTTTATGCCGAGCAAATATATTTTTACAAAGGTTCCGTCTGCCTGCGGCAAATACTTTTCAATAAACCGTGATGAAAGCTTAATATAATCTTTCGGCTCGTCAAATATATATTTGTTCAATTCGCTTACCTCCTTTTCATCTTATGTATAAAAAAGCGGGCATTACGCCCGCAAACTTTAAAAAAACCCCGACAGATGTTTCAGACACATTCCTTTTGCTCGTCAATATTCCGCCCATGCGCCCTGTATTGCTTTATGAGGTAATTATACTTTTGCTGCTCCGCAAGACGGCAATACATAAAATAATCAAGCAAATCCTCATCTGTGACCTCTTTATAGCTGCGTTCGATTCTCGAAAGCTCCTCACGTGTAAGCCGCATAAGCTCCGTAAGCTGCTTCTCATCACTTATATCACCTTTAATCTCACCCGTAAAAAGCTTTTTTGTTTTATAAAATATTTTTGTCATTTCGGTTTACTTCCTTTCGTGCGGAAATTTTATATTATAATTATATCCGAAACGAAAGGAAAAAATACCAAAATTATCTTTTAAGCTCGTCCAAACATACACTGCATATTTTTTTACCTTTAAAGCTTGTAAGATGTTCGCTTTCACCGCAAAAAATACATACAGGCTCAAATTTTTTCAAAATAATATTATTTTCTTCACAGTAAATTTCAAGAGAATCTCTCTGTGATTCAATCCCTAAAAACTCTCTCACGGCGATGGGAATAACAATTCTGCCAAAACTGTCAAGGCAGCGTAAATCGCCCGAAACCGACATATTTTCCGTGAATTTTTTAAGGACAATATCATTGCCGTTTAAATAAATCTCTATCGGGTCGGTAAGCTCTTTAAGTCCGAGC
>CACZTG010000279.1 GCA_902783995.1 uncultured Ruminococcus sp.
ACCGCGCCACTAACATACAATTAAAAAAATCAGAAAAATGCATTTTAATTCTATAATAATAAAATTGCTTGCGTTAGACCGAGTTTGTCAGCGCTCTGAAGAAAAAATTTTAAATTTTCTCATATAATATTAATAAATTAAAGTATTGACAAAAATAGCAAAATATGCTAAAATAGTTTTGAATACTAAGTGAAATGGTATGCAAAAACCAAAAGGAGCGATAAAATTTTGGATAAACAAAAAAAATACCCGTGGTACGATATGGAGCCGTTTAACAATGTCAGAGAAATGCTTTCGGAAAGAGCCGAAAAAGTCGGAGACCGCAAAGCGGTCGCCTTTGAGGAAGCAAAAAAGGATTACAGCGTTACATATAAGGAGCTGTATTTAAGAACGCTTTATCTCGGAACCGTTCTCACGAAAAAAGGATATATTAAAAAAAGGATTTCATGTATCGGGCAAAACCGGTATAAATGGATTGAGGTATATCTCACGGCGCTTTCGTCAACAAACGTCTTTGTGCCGATTGACAAGGATTTGCCCGATAAGGATATAATCAATGTTATCAATCACAGTGAGGCGGATATTGTTTTTTGTGATGAAAAATATCTCCCCCTTTTGCAAAGCGGAATTACTGATAAACAAATTGAGGTCGTTTCGCTTGATGAAAACGAAAAGGAACCTGAAAAAACGCTTGAAAACTTTATGTCCGAAGGCAAGGCGCTTTATGAAGCCGGCGACAGAAGTTTTATCGAAACACCGCCTAATGACGTCACCGAGCTTAAAATGATACTCTACACCTCCGGAACAACGGGAAAATCCAAGGGAGTTATGCTTTCCGAAAAAAATATTGTATCGGACGTTTATGCGGGCTTAAGCTCCTCAAGGATATACACCGTAGGACTTTCGGTGCTTCCGTATCATCACGCCTACGAATCGGTCTGCGGCATACTCGGAGCGCTCTACTTTAAAGCTACGCTTTGTATAAACGGCAAGCTTAAAAACGTACTTAAAAACTTTAAAAAATATAAACCCGATTATATTTTTGTCGTACCGGCGTTTGCCGAAATGTTCCACTCAAGAATTATGAAAAACATAAAAGCTTCGGGAAAAGAAAAAGGCTTTAAAGCGCTTGTTTTTTTAAGTAATTGTTTAAGGAAAATCGGCATTGACAAAAGAAAAAAATTCTTTAAAGAAATCCACGAAGTGTTCGGCGGAAATATGAAAAAAATTCTTTGCGGCGGTGCTCCGCTTCGGGGCGAGCTTGTTGAGTTTTTCGACGATATCGGCTTGCCGCTTGTTTCGGGGTACGGCATTACGGAATGTTCGCCCCTTGTTACGGCAAACAGAGATTATTTTAATTTCCCCGGTACAACGGGCTTGCCGCTGCCCGGTCTTGAAGTTGAAATTAACAATCCTTCATCCGACGGTATAGGTGAAATAAAGGTTAAAGGTCCCACGGTTATGATGGGATATTATAAAGACAGTAAGCAAACGGCGGAGGTGCTTCGTGACGGTTGGTTTTATACAGGCGATTACGGCAGACTTGACAGCGAGGGCAGGCTTATAATAACGGGACGCAAAAAGAATATGATTGTTCTTGCGAACGGCAAAAATGTTTTCCCCGAAGAAATCGAGGAATACATTGCCGCGATAGAGGAAGTCAAAGAAGTTATTGTATATTCCGTAAAAAATGAATCGGGCGAGGAAAAAGACCTCACCGCGCAGGTATATTTAGACCCCGATATGTCAATAACCGAAGCCGGGCTTAAAAATAAAATAAAAGAAGTCCTCGCTCCGCTTCCGCAGTACAAACAGATTAAGCATTTAATTATTCGTGACAGTGAGTTTGAGAAAACAACATCAAATAAAATCAAACGACAGCTTTATGTATAAAGTAAAAAACAGAATGAAAAGTCATTCCGTCAGAGCGCTGACAAACTCGGTCTAACGCAAGCAACTTTATTATTTTAAAACCCATAACATTTTTTTAATTTTTTTCTTTGTTTTAT
>CACZTG010000280.1 GCA_902783995.1 uncultured Ruminococcus sp.
ATTTTCCACAGAGTTATGTCGGGCTTTATGATTCAGGGAGGCGGCTTTGACGCGGCAGACCCCGACACACAAAAACGCGCGCCGGCAGTCAAAGGCGAATTTGCGCAAAACGGCTTTACAAAAAATACGCTTTCTCATAAACGCGGCGTAATTTCACTTGCAAGGGCAAATGACCCGAACAGCGGCTCAAGTCAGTTTTTTATTGTCCATGAGGATTCCGATTTCCTTGACGGCGCGTATGCCGCTTTCGGCGAAGTAACGGACGGCATGGACGTTGTTGACGCGATAGCGGGGATTGAAGTCGAAACAAATCCGATGAATCCGAAAGAGCAGAGCCTCCCCGTTAAATACCCCGTTGTTTCAAAGGCTGTAATCAAAGAATAAAGGATATAAAAAAATGAAAGATAATTTTGTTTCCGGTTTTGTTGCCGTTATCGGCAGACCTAATGTCGGCAAGTCAACACTGATTAACCACGCAATAGGGCAAAAAATCGCGATAATTTCGGATAAGCCCCAGACCACAAGGGGAAAAATACTCGCGATACGCACGGATGAAAACTCGCAGATTGTTTTTGTAGATACACCGGGGATTCATAAGCCGAAAAATAAGCTTGGCGAGTTTATGGTAAAAACCGCCGAAACCTCGGCTTCCGGAGCAGATGTGATTTTGTTTGTTGTGGAAGCGGGAGATGAAATAAGAGGCAACGAGCTGCGTATTCTCGACTATATAAAGGCAAGCGGACTTCCTTGCGTACTTGCCATAAATAAAATTGACAAGTTTTCAAACAAAGAAAAGCTGTTACCGCAGATTGAAGCTTTTGTTAAAGAGTTTGATTTTGCGGCGGTTGTCCCCATTTGCGCCAGGAGCACAGAAAGCGTAGAAAAGGTTATAAAAGAAATAGAAAAGCTTTTGCCGAGCGGCCCGCAGCTTTATCCCGATGATATGATAACGGATATGACGGAGCGTGAAATTGCCGCCGAAATAATCCGCGAAAAAGTGCTTCGTATGCTTGATAAGGAAATTCCTCACGGTACTGCTATTGAAATAATGCAGTATTCCGAAAACGAAAATCTTGTTCGCGTTATAGCGAATATTTATTGCGAAAAGGCTACTCACAAAGGCATTTTAATAGGCAAAAACGGTGAAATGCTGAAAAAAATAGGAGGAAGCGCGCGGCTTGATATTGAAAAAATGACAGGTAAAAAAGTATATGTTGAGCTTTGGGTAAAGGTTAAGGACGATTGGCGAAACAACAACTATCTTATGAAGGAATTTGGCTTTACGGAAGAAAAAATTTGAGGTGACTTAGCTTGAGGGTGATAGCCGGGCTCTCTAAAGGGCATAATTTAAAAACTCCTTCGGGACTTAACACAAGACCGACAACTGATAAAGTAAAAGGCAGTTTGTTCTCAATGCTTACGGGAAATATCGCCGGCGCAAATGTTCTTGACCTTTTTGCCGGCAGCGGCGCTCTCGGTATCGAAGCTTTAAGCCGGGGCGCGGAAAAATGTGTTTTTGTTGACAGCTCTCCGGAGGCAAAGGCTTGTATTCGCGACAACCTTAATCACACAAAGCTTTCAGCGAAAGCCGAAACGGTACAATCCGATTCTTTTTTGTATCTTAAACACTGCTGCGAGCAATTTGATATAATATTTCTCGACCCGCCGTACCATACGGGGTTTGTTGCCAGCGCGGTTATGCTGATATGTGAAAAAAATCTGCTGAAAAAAGGCGGTTTATTAAGTGTGGAAACCGATAACGGTGAGCTTGACGGAACAGACTTTGACACACTTATATGTATAAAAAATAAAAAATACGGCAGAATTTCTTTAAAAATTTATCAAAATGGTATTGATTAATTTGAAAAATTGGTGTATAATGTAAATATATTGTTTTTATATTATTATTTTTTGCAGGGGAAGAAACAAAATGGTAAAAAAAACAGCGATATATCCCGGCAGCTTTGACCCCGTCACAAAAGGTCATCTTGATATAATAGAGCGCTCCGCAAGAATTTTTGACAGAGTTGTGGTTGCCGTTCTTGAAAACGGAGCCAAAATTCCGTCGTTTACCTTTGGGGAAAGAGTGGAAATGCTTAAAACTGCGGCAAGAGGTTTTCCGAATGTTGAGGTTAAGAGCTTTGACGGTCTCCTTGTGGATTTTGTTCGCCGTGAAAATGCCTCTGTTATTGTGAAAGGTTTAAGAGCGGTATCGGATTTTGAATATGAGTTTCAAATGGCGCTTCTAAACCGCAAAATCGCCCCCGAAATCGAGACAATGTTTCTTACTACCTCGGACAAGTATTGTTTCTTAAGTTCGAGCATTGTCAGGGATATAGCAAGACACGGCGGCAATCTTGATGAATTTGTGCCGGCAGAGCTTGTAGATTACATACGAGAAAAATTATCTAAATCATAAGTTTGGAGGGAAATATTAATGGAAATTTTGGAAATTCTGGAGGATATAGAGGAGTCTGTTGAAAAATCTTTTTCACTTTTCGGTATGTCTGTTATAAACAAAAGTGATATGCTTGCAATGCTTGAGGAACTTCGTATGAAGCTCCCGGACGAAATCAAGCAGGCAAAATGGGTTAAGGAAGAAAGACAGAAAATCCTTTCCGAAGCACAGTCAGAGGCTGATTCCATTGTTGAAGGCGCAAAAGAAAAAGTTATTGCGCTTGTTGATGAGCATGAAATCGCGAAACAGGCAAAAGCCAAAGCGGAGCAGCTTATTTCAGATGCCCGCGCTCAGGAACAGGAAATGCGTAAAAACGCCATTCTTTATGCCGACAGTATGCTTGAAAAGGTTGAAAATGTTACATCGGGTGTACTTGACAAAGCGAGAGAAAGCAGAAGACAGCTCAGATAGTTTATGTTTTATTACATAATGATACTTAAAATGAATGAGGCAATTCCGAATGTAAAAAAATTCGGGATTGCCTCAAACTGTTTTCGGAAAAATATACTGCTCTAATTAGGTGTTGAAATAAAAATACTTTTGTGGTATAATTAGAATGGTAAATATGTACAAATAATTGAAAGGTCTAAGTTATATGGGTAAAACAAAGAAATATACTATTGCCGTTACGGCGCTTATTTTTGTTTTGATATTCGCGTATATGGCAAGCAATGGTTTCCACGGACTTACAAAGGACGACGAAAATACGCAAATTGAAATTGTTGAAGGTATGTCCGGCGCAAAAATTGTTCGTCTGCTGCATCAAAACGGAATTATCGAAAACGAGGCGTTTTTTAAAATTGCCCTGCGTCTTTCGGGTAACAGCGCTAATTTTAAAATAGGCGTTTATGAGCTTAACCCAAAAATGTCATACCTCGAAATAATAAATATGCTTACAAATTTTTCTTCCGAAGGGCTTATAAAAATTACCGTTCCCGAAGGCTACAGGCTTTCGCAGATAGCGGAGCTGCTTGACGAAAAAGGGCTTGCGGATGAGGACAAGTTTATGCAGG
>CACZTG010000281.1 GCA_902783995.1 uncultured Ruminococcus sp.
AAATAGAAAATCAAAAAAATGTATTTTCTTATATAATAATAAGAAAATTGCTTGCGTTAGACCGAGTTTGTCAGCGCTCTGGGGCGGACACATAGGTCCGCCCTTACGCATTTCATACACGGTTTTCCGTATGGGCGGCAACTTGCCGCCCGTTATCTTTTTGCTTAATCTTCCTTCTCGCTTTCAAGCTTTATTTTAGGATTTCCCACGGTAAAAACTTTACCCTTCTCATCAAGAAAAACCGCCTGAACACCAAAGCTTTCGGCAAGCTTCGCGCCCTTTTCCCTGCCCAGCACAAAGCAAGCGGTTGAAAGTGCATCGGCAAGAGTGCCGTTTTCGCTTATTATTGTTACGCTTTTTAAGCCGTTTTCGGCAGGATAGCCCGTATGGGGATCCAGCAAATGATGATACCTTTTGCCGTTTTCCTCAAAAAAGCGCTCGTAACCTCCGGACGTAACCACGCAGGTTTCACCTGTATATACATAGGCAAATACGCCGCCGTCACCGTCGCTTATGCCGACAACAAAATCCGTTCCGTCGGGCTTTTTGCCATAGGTTACTATATTGCCGCCAAAATCAAGTATGGCGTATTTTAATTTGTGTTTTTTTAATATTTCACGGCTTCTGTCCGAGGCGTACCCCTTTGCCACCGCTCCGAGGTCGATTTTCCCGCCGCCCGAAACGCTGACGCCGCTGTCATCTATCTTTATCTCTGTATTATCTATCAGCTTTACCGCGCTTTCTATTTCTTCTTTTTCCGGCACTCTGCCGCTTTTACCGTGACTGAAGCCCCATATGTCAATCAGCGGTTTTACCGCAATATTAAACGCGCCGTCCGATTTTTCCCTTACCTCCTCCGACAATTCTATCATCTCCGCTATATCCGCAGGCAACGCCACTCTTTTTCCGCTGTTAAGCTCAAAAATCATACCTTCGGAAGAATGTGAGTTCAAATTTTTATCAATATCATCAAGCAATTCGTTTATTTCCTTTGCCGCTTTTGCCATATCTCGTCCCTGTCCCGATATTCTGATATCGGTATCCATTTTAAAGCTGTGAAACTCGGCTTTTTTACCGTTTCCCGCAAAAAACATAATTAAAGGCAAAAAAACAGCCAAACCGACAAATGTAACAGCAAGCTTCTTTTTCATTTGCTATCTCCTTCCGCAAGCAAAGCCTTGACCTCATTTAAGGTTACGGCTCGCGCGAGACGTCCGCGCAAAGACGCCGCGTTTTTAAACCCTTTTGTGTACCATAAAAGGTGACAGCGGCTTTTACGTATTCCGCTTTCCTCGCCGTAAATTTCGCAAAGCGCCGCCGCATGGCGCACCGCCATTTCTTTTTTATCTGTTTTTGTAGGTGTTGTCAACACCTTGCCGACGTTAAACAGCTCAAGGATTTGCTTTATAAGCCACGGATTGCCTTCAAGTCCTCTCGCCGGCATAACGGCGTCACAACCCGTTAAATCCACCATTTTTTTCGCGTCCTCCGCCGAGAAAATATCGCCGTTGCCTATAACGGGAATTGTCAGCGCTTCTTTTACTCTCGCAATTATTTCAAGGTCTGCCCTGCCTCCGTACATCTGCTCACGTGTTCTGCCGTGAACCGTCACAGCGTCCGCTCCGCTATCCTCCAGCATTTCCGCGAAAGAAACGGCGTTTACGCTTTTTTCGTCCCAGCCTTTGCGTATTTTTACTGTAAGCGGCACGGTTACAGCTTTTTTGACGGCTTTTACAATCTCTCCCGCAAGCTTCGGGTTTTTCATAAGCGCGCTGCCGTCGCCATGCTCCGCAACCTTCGGCACGGGACAGCCCATATTTATATCAATAATATCCGCGCCTTTTTTTTCGGCGCATTTCGCGCCGTATGCAACCGTCTCCGGCTCGCTTCCGAAAACCTGAACGGCAACAGGGTGTTCATTATCATCAATTTTCATAATTGCCTCGGTTTTTTTATCTCCGTAAAAAAGCGCCTTACTGCTTATCATTTCGGTAAAAACAAGCCCCGCGCCCATTTCCTTTAATATCAGACGGTAAGAAACATCGCTTACGCCCGCCATAGGCGCGGAAAAAATGTTATTTTTAAGTATCAGGCTTCCAATTTTCATTCTATCAGACCGCTTCCAAAAATAATTAATCTATTTAATTATAATATATTAAGCCGCATTTTGTCAACCTGAGTTCTAAAAAACATACTTTTTCAATATAAATATACAGTGACAAATAATACGAAAGGACAGTGATAATATGCAAAACAGCACGGTACACAATATAATTATTGAAGGGCGCAAAAAAATATCCGTATCGGGTGTGCAGGATATGGAATGTTTTGACGACGGTAAAGTTATAGTATATACAAATATGGGCGTTCTCATAATAAACGGAGCGAATTTTCATATGAACAAGCTCAGCCTTGAAACCGAAGAAATAATTGTCGAAGGTGATATTGACAGCGTAATATACGAGGACGAAAACGCCTCCTCAAAAAAGAAGCAGGGAATTATCGCCAAGCTTTTCGGATAAACTGAGGAAGGAGAAATAATGGTAAACATTACGGAACAATTTACAATTTTTACCTGCTGCACCCTTGTGGGCTTTGCTTCCGGATTTATATATGATTTATTTAAAGCGTTTAAAAAGGCTTTTAAAGTAAAAAAAACGGCTTCTCTCTTTGATATCGCGTTCTGGGCAGTGGTTTTGTGTGTTTTTTTTGCGGTGCTTTTCAAAAGCGGCAGCGGTCAGATGCGCGGTTATACAATAATCGGTTTCGCGCTCGGCTTTATTTCTTATATTTTAGCCGCAAGCCGTGACATATCGCCTGTAATTGAAAAATTTATTTTGTATTTTCTTAAAATTACGCGTTTAATCTTTGAACCGATAATTAAATTTTCTCGTTCTGTAAGTCATTTAATGTCTGAATTTAGCGATATTGTGCAAAATACCCAAAAAAAAGTAAGAAAAATTGTAAAAAAAAGACTTGAAAAATTAAAATAAAATAGTATAATATATATAGGTGAAATTTTATAATAAAATTTCACCGGTTTTATCTATACTAAAAATCAAGGAGTAACGCTGATATGGTTAAGCTTAAATTTTCACCGACGAAGTTTTTAATCAGCATATTATTTATAGCTTTCTTTATATATTCGGTTGTAACCTTTGCTTCTCAGACAAATCAGATTAAGGAAAACAAAGCTATCATCGAAGCTACCGATGAGCAGCTTGCCGCCGAAAAACAAAGAAGCGTTTTACTTGATGAAGAAGTGTCGAAAATCGGCTCTGATGAATATATCGAAAAACAAGCAAGGGACAAGCTTGGTTATGTTAAAAGCAACGAAAAAATTTTTTATGATAAATCAAAAAATTAGTTTGTTTTAACAATTTTTCTATTTGCATTTGCATGAGGGGGAAAACTTTGGACATGCCGCTTGAAACAGGTAAAATTACAACCGGTAAGGTTAAAAGCCTCGCGCCGTTTGGTGCTTTTATTGAGCTTGAAAACGGAGAAACCGGTCTTGTACATATTTCAGAGGTTGCTTCAAATTACGTTAAAGATGTAAGCGAGCATCTTTCTGTCGGGCAGAAGGTTAAAGTTAAAATTTTATCGGTAGATGAAAATGGCAAAATAAATCTTTCAATTAAAAAAGCTTCCGAGGACAAAAAACAGAATGTTAAAATAACAAGAGCAAACGACACTTGGGTTAAGCCTGTTCAGGAGCCTATGAATTTTGAAGATATGCTTTCAAAATTCAAGCAGGAAAGTGATGAAAAGTTTTCAAAGCTTGATATCGTCAAAAAAACCTCACGCAGAGCCGGAAGAAAATAAACTACTAAATTGTATGGCAGGGGTGTGTTTCGCGCCCCGCTTTTTTGAGGAAATTTTACCGGTAAAATCGGTTTTGTTCTTGCAGTCGCAGACAGCGCAGTAGGACTTGGCAACATATGGAGGTTTTCGTATCTTGCGGCACAGTACGATGGACTTTTTTAAGCTTCTGTGACTTTATGAGTAACAGTGTCCTTATGCCTGTTGTAGCGCTTTTCACCTGCATATTTGTCGGATATATTATAAAGCCGCAGACAATAATTGACGAAGCACAGGCAAGCGGCGAGGCATATAAAGCAAAAGGCTTGTTTAAATTTGTCATTAAATATTTCGCGCCAATATGTATTGTGCTTATTCTTGTTTCATCCGTGCTTGAAGGAATGGGTGTAATAAAGTATTAATATATAATGCATATAAAAAAATGACTGCCGACAGGGCAGTCATCAGCTTAATGACAAAGTCATTAAGCTGAACAGAGGCTGAAAAACGAAGGTATATTTCGTCCTTTAAATCTCGCCTTAGTACGTGTG
>CACZTG010000282.1 GCA_902783995.1 uncultured Ruminococcus sp.
AACGGGAATATCATATTTACCGAAAACTTCAGCCGCAATATTTTTATATGTATCAATATTCCGTGCCGCAACAGTAAAATCCCGAAACCGCAAATTACAGTCACGCACATAGGATATAATTGTCCTTGCAGCGTAATTAAGCTCAGCATTAAAATTTAATGCGCTGACAATTTCGATATTCTTAACCTCGCCGCCAAAAGGTACAAAAGTGCTGTTACGAAGATTTTTTTCGAGATGCAAAAATGCCGCATCTTTTAATAAAGTATTTGACAAAAAAACAGGCTTTTCCGCTTTTATACCGTATTTTTTACATAATTCTGTCAATTTCTCCGCGGTTTTTATCTGTCCCCCAAAAATAGTTCTGCCGCTTTGCGGCATAGTCAGTCTGTCTGCGCAAAGTGTAATTTTTACATCCGCTTGCTTTGCCAGCTCACCAATAACCGCAAGCTCCTGCGGAGTAAAGCCTTCAAATTCATCTATTAAAAAAACACTATTCTTGAAATATCCTCCGGATTTTGCTATTATTCCCGCAAGTAATGTAAGCTCATCTTCGGGGTCGGTAAATACATCCATTGTTTCTTTAACATATTCGCCATAAATCTTTGCGATATCCTGCATTTTGACTTTAAGAAAAGTATTGTCTTCAAGCTTGTCCGCAATTTCTTTAATTTTTTCGGCAGAATTATTATACCTTTTAAATTCCGAAAAAAGCGTAGCCAAAATATCAGTAAATCCGGCATACTTTGAGGCTGATTTCAGCATTTTAAGACTATCGCCGCATTTTCGCGCGGCACGTGAAATAAGTATCTTTTTCCCCGGTTCGCTGAGTCTCGGCAAAAGAGCACCGCCTATATTACTTATAACATAATGAAAAAGCCTCTTAAACGATAAAACCTCAACTGTTTTGGGACTTATTATGCCAAGCCTTTCTACAAGCGTCTTTTCGGTTTCATACGAATATTGTTCCGGAACAATAAAAAAAACTTTTTTATCTGTTTCTTTCCAGACTTTTTCTGCAATTTTAAGTTGGTATTCACTTTTCCCGCTGTTTTTTACGCCATAAATAATTTGTATCATTAAACCAACCCCGCAAAAAAATTAATAACCTACGTCTTCTCCGACAAAAATAACATTTATCCTGCCTTTAACTCTCTGCATATCACATATAAGCCTTGTACAGCATATTCTGCCGTCGCTCGTGCATCCGTCATAGCTTGCGTCATTTACCGCGCAATGTCCTTTAATTTTACAATATGTATCACACGAAAGGCGGACACAATTTTTTGGACAAGCAATATTTTTAACTCTTAAAACCGCCTCATCTATATTTTTGACAATTTTGTTTTTACCCACAACCATAATAACTTTTTCGGGACCGAAAGCGATTGCCGCAACACGGTTTGCGTTACCGTCAACATTATAAAGTTCTCCGCCTTCTGTAACGGCATTCGAACTGCAAAGATAAGCGTCGGCAAAAAAAGATTCTCTGTAAATTTTCCCGATTTCTTCCCGTGACAAACCTTCTTTATATCTGTCAATAAAATTATACCGTCCGCTTCTTAAATGCTCAATCACACCACATTCAAAAAGGCTCATTGAGCCTCCGACAGCAACGCTGCAGCCTTTTTCCAAAAGACTTTCAATAAGAGGAACAACATCTTCTTTTTTTTCCGCGTAAAAAGCGTTCATTCTGTTTTTTTCAATTGCCTGCATAGTTTTTTTAATTATTTCATCCATGTGACATTTTCCTTTCGTATTATCCAAAAAACACCTCCAAAAGAATATCCTTCGGAGGTGTTTTGGTATTAAATCAATTTACTGTATTATACAAGAACTGTAAACTCATCTGTAAGTTCTGTCCATGTCTCATATATTCCGTCTTCCGGTCTTGTATAATCATGCGGGTTTGTTGCTTCAAGAATATCGTAGTAGTACCAGCTTCCTTCAACATTATCAGCCCACTGTTTAGCTCCGTCAAGAAGTCCATCAGCGTTTACACGACGGTTAAGAAGCCTGTTGGTTATTGCGATTGCTTCCGCTCTTGTTATAAGTGCGTCAGGTCTGAACGAACCATCCTCATAACCGCTTATCCAGCCGTTTGCCGTTGCTTCAAGAATCTTTCCTTCAGCCCAATGTCCGGATATATCATTGTATGCTCCGGCTATTTTTCCGTCCTTTGCAGCAATGGTTGATGCAATTGTAACAAACTCTGCTCTTGTTATATAATTTCCGGGTTTAAATGAACCGTCCTCATAACCCTTTACAAAGCTACCCTTTGCCATTGTTGATATAGCTCTGTTTGACCATCTGTCGCTATCTACATCCGTAAAGTTGTTGTCTGTTGAAAGAATTGTGCTACGGAATCCATCATTAAGAAGTCTGTAGAATATTGTTGTTACCTCTTCACGTGTAATGTTTGCTTCAGGTCTTACATTACCATCGGGGTATCCTATAATATACGCAACGTGGTCTCCGGAGTTAAGAACTTCGGGAGCACTATATTTTACATATTTACCATATACGGTAGTGTCTGCCGTAACAGTAATCTTATTGTCAACCTTTATTGTCATTTCGGGGTCTTTATACCAACCGTCAAATGCGTAACCTTCTTTTGTTGGTACCTTAACATCTCCG
>CACZTG010000283.1 GCA_902783995.1 uncultured Ruminococcus sp.
AGTTACAAACAAAATGCTTGCAGGAAAAGCGGATACTGTTTGCATAAGCTTTGAAGAAGCGGCAAAATATTTTAAAAAGGCAAAAAACATCGTATATACCGGAAACCCTGTACGTTCATCGCTTTTTACCGTTTCACGGCAGGCGGGCAGGCTTTCTCTCGGCATTGATGACAGACCGTTTCTCGTTGCGGTCGGCGGAAGCCTCGGAGCAGGCACAATAAATGCCGAAATGCTTAAATTCATAAAAAAAATGCCGGATGATATTCAGCTTCTTATGGCAACCGGAGCAAGAGAATATGACGAAATAATTTCTGAAGCAGGCGTTTTGCCCCCGAATGTAAAAATTGAACCTTATATATATAATATGGACGAAGTGCTTGCGGCAGCTGACCTTGTTGTGTCACGTTCGGGAGCGATAACACTTACGGAGCTTTGCGCAACAGGCACGCCGGCTGTTCTTATTCCCTCTCCCAATGTTGCAGAAAATCATCAGGAAATAAACGCACGCACCCTTGAGGCGCGCGGTGCCGCGGTTGTGATATGCGAAAGAGAAATCGAAGAAAATACTTTATCCGACAAAATTTCAGAGCTTATTTATGACCGTGAAAAACTTAAAACTATGGCGGAAGCCGCAAAAGAAATGGCAAAACCAGACGCGCTTGACCTTATATATGAAGAATGCGTTAAACTCATTTCAAAGTAACACAGACCAAAAAAACGGCATAATATAATAACAGAACGCTGCAGGACGCTTTGCTTCCTGCGGCACATAGCTTTTTATGATATAATGCTGTTTGGAGGTTTATTTATTAAATGAGTGCGTACATAGTAAACGGTGGTAATTACCTTAGCGGTGAAATTCGCATAGGCGGCGCGAAAAACTCTGTTCTGCCCATTATGGCAGCATCGCTTCTTAATCTTTCAGAAAGTATTTTGCTTGACTGCCCCTGTATAAGCGATGTTGATATATCGGTTGAAATACTTAAAAGTCTCGGCTGTAAGGTCTTTCGTGACGGCAATACCGCGGTTGTTGATTCTTCACAGATAAATAATTTTGAAATACCCCCTCACCTTATGAACAAAATGCGTTCATCTTTTATATTTCTCGGAGCTATGCTCGGCATAGGCGGAAAAGCGGTCTGCGGCTATCCCGGCGGCTGTGAGCTTGGAGCAAGACCTATTGATATGCACATTAAAGCTTTTAAAAAGCTTGGCGTTGCCATAAACGAAGGCGGAGGATATATTTCGTGTGACTCCTCCCGATTTAAAGCCTGTAAGGTCGCGCTTGATTTCCCTTCTGTCGGAGCAACGGAAAATATAATGCTGCTTGCCTGCAAGCAAAAAGGAACGACTACAATTATAAACGCCGCGCGTGAACCCGAAATAGTGGATTTGCAAAGCTTTCTTAACAGTATGGGAGCAAAAATTTCGGGCGCGGGCAGCAATAAAATCAAAATTGAAGGAGTTGCCTCTTTAAATTCGGTCAAAAAGCGCATTATGCCCGACCGCATAGTGGCGGCAACCGTAATGTTCGCGGCAAGCGCCGCGGGCGGCAATATTACTTTAAAAAATGTAAACTGCAGTCACATTGAGTCGATTATTTTACTTTTACAGAGCTGCGGCGCGGATATATACACACACGGTGACAGTCTTGATATTATATGCTCAAAACGGCTTCGTGCCGCCGATACCCTCAGGACAATGCCCTATCCGGGTTTCCCGACGGACGCGCAGTCACAGGCGGTTGCGGCATTTACCACAATGGAAGGCACAAGCATCGTAAAAGAAACAATCTTTGAAAACAGATTTAATCAGGCTTCGGAGCTTAAAAAAATGGGTGCCGACATTACTATAGGCGACAGGCTTGCCGTCATTAAAGGCGTCGAGCGTCTGTACGGCGCTCACGTATATGCGCCGGACCTGCGCGGCGGAGCAGCGCTTATTATCGCAGCTCTCGGAGCAAAAGGAACATCTGTTGTCGATAACATTCATTACATAGACAGGGGCTATGAAAGCCTTGACAAAATGTTTTCCGCTCTCGGCGGAGATATACAAAGGAAAGATTTTTATGAATAATATCACACGGGGCGACTTTGGCGGAGCCGCCCAAAAAAAGCAAAAAAAAAGGACAGGCATTAAAATTCTCTGCGTGATAGCGGTATTGTTTGCCGCATTTATGTCACCGCTTTTTAATGTACGAAATATACAGGTTAAAGGCAATTCACGGCTTGACGCCGCGTACGTAATTGACGCATCGGGAATAAAAAAAGGCAGACATCTTGCGTTTATTCCTTTTTCCGATGCCAAAAAAAAGCTTGAAAAAACAACATACATATCATCGGCAGAAATAAAATACAAATTCCCGAGTACAATAATAATAAACATTGATGAAAAAATGCCGATAGTATATTACGCTTTTGCGGACGGTTACGCCGGTATAAACGCTGACGGATACGTTACCGATATTATTCAGGTTATTGATGAGCCGCTTCCCGTTGCCGAAGGCATAACTCTCTCATCGTACAAAATCGGTGAAAAGCCCGACCTTGGAAAAACCGCTCCCGAACAAATCGAGTGTCTTACAGCGGTTGCGCAGGAGCTTATGCTTACGGGTATCTCCGCGGATATTTCAAAAATCAATGTAAGAAGCGTAAATAATATTTTGCTTCAATCTGCCGGCGGGATAACAATAAAATGCGGCGACTCGTCGGAGCTGAAATACAAATTTTCAATTCTTAAAGAGGTTCTTGCGAAAGCCGACTGTTCGGGCATTGTTGACCTCAGCATACCGGGTCAGGCAACTTATGAAATGACTTAAACGAAACAAGCACTGTTTGCTCCGATACCAGTCAACATTTTTACGTTACGGAAGGGAAGATATATATGGAAAAAATAAATAACAATATTGGCAAACAAGTTGCTCTTACTCTTATTTGTATGCTTCTCGGTTTCGCCATTGCTCTCCAGCTTCGGAGTGTAAGAATAAACAAAAGTATGGCTACCGATAACCTGAGAGCGCAGGAGCTTCAAACCCAGCTCAATGACGAACGTGAAAAAAACGAAAGTCTTATGGCAGACCTTGAAGACGCGAAAAATCAGCTTACCGAGCTTCGGAAAAATTATGAAAATTCGGGGGCAATTTCGTCAATTGTAAACGAACAGCTTATAAATGCCGAAAAGCTTGCGGGACTTACCGCTCTTACCGGTCCCGGTGTAACTGTCACTCTTGCCGACAATAAAAATGCCGTAGCTGCCGCCTCGCCCGAAAATGTAATAATTCACGATTCCGATATACGCACAGTAGTAAACGAGCTTCTTGCCTCCGGTGCCGAGGCTGTTTCGATAAACGACGAAAGAATTGTTTCGACAAGTGCAATAAGATGCGTCGGTCCGACCGTTATTATAAATAATACAAGGCTCAGCTCGCCCTTTATCATAACCGCCATAGGTGACGCGAAAACGCTTGAAGCGGGGCTTATTGTCAAAGGCGGCGTTGTCGATGCTCTTACTCCCTGGGGTATTGATATTGACATAGCGGCTTTTGAAAAAGTGAATATTCCGGCATATACCGGTGTATCAAACTTTAAATACGCGGAAATAGTCGAAACGGATAAAACAAACCCGGCCAAAAACGGAGGTGATAATTGATGTTCGCGATTACCGGTCTTGTTATAGGAATAATTCTCGGCTTTATTGTAAATTTTCATGTGCCGCCGGCATATACCGTATATCTGTCAATGGCAATACTTGCCGCGCTCGATACGGTTTTCGGCGCATTTCTCGCGTCGCTTAACAACAATTTTAAATTAAGTATATTTGTAACCGGTTTTTTCGGAAACGCTCTTATCGCCGTCGCTCTTACGTATATAGGCAACCTTCTCGGTATGGATTTCAGCCTTGCCGCAATTGTAGTGTTCGGAACACGATTATTTAACAATTTTGCCACAATAAGAAGAATTATAATAAATAAACGGATACAAAAAAATGAAAATATATAATTTTTTTAAAAAATACTCTTGTTTTTTCGGGAAATGTATAGTATAATATAATTATGGCATTATGCTTTTAATTTATCCACTCAAGAAAAAGGGGGACGTAAAATAAATGTTAGAATTTGAAACTGTTTCAAACAATGTTGTTGTTATGAAAGTTGTAGGTGTCGGCGGAGGCGGAAACAACGCTGTCAACCGTATGATTGAATATGGGCTTAAGGATATTGAGTTTATAGCTATAAATACCGATAAACAGGTTCTTTCAAGCTCTAAAGCAATAACAAAAATCCAGATAGGCGAAAAGCTTACAAAAGGTCTCGGCGCGGGCGCAAATCCCGAAATCGGTCAGAAAGCCGCCGAGGAAAGCCGTGAGGATATTATTGCCGCTTTAAAGGGAGCTAATATGGTGTTTGTCACTGCCGGTATGGGCGGCGGCACAGGAACGGGTGCGGCGCCGATTATAGCTTCAATCGCAAAAGAGCTTGGCATACTTACTGTCGGCGTTGTTACAAAACCCTTCACAACAGAAGGCAGACGTCGCTGCGTCCAGGCGGAAGCAGGTATTGAGGAGCTTAAAAAAGCTGTTGATACCCTTGTGGTTATCCCCAATGACAGGCTTCTTATGATTTCCGACAAACACACAAGTGTCCTTGACGCTTTCAAAAATGCAGATGACGTTCTTCGTCAGTCGATTCAGGGCATTTCCGATGTTATACGCCAGGAAGGCTGCATAAATCTCGACTTTGCCGATATTAAAGCAGTTATGAAAGACCGCGGTCTTGCTCATATGGGTATAGGACACGCAAAAGGTGAAAACAAGGCTGATGACGCCGTTAAAATGGCTATTAACAGTCCTCTTCTCGAAACCTCGATAGACGGCGCGAAAGGTGTTCTGCTTCACGTCACCGGCGGTCCCGAGCTTTCTATGATAGAAGCAAACGAGGTTGCGGATATCGTTCAGCAGCTTGTTGATATTGACGCAACGTTTATTTACGGTATGGGTATTGACGAATCCCTTAAAGATGAAATAATTGTTACCGTAATAGCGACAGGCTTTGAAGCTTCGGCTCAGCCCGCGAAACCGGTACAGCCCGTAAACCGCCGGCAGCAAGCGGAGTCTCAGCCGACAGTGGTTGTTGAACCCGAACCCGATTACGACAGACGTTCCGGCAATTGGGAAGATTTTCTTGATAAATACAACGCTCCGAAACGTCCTATATCATCACCCAGAACAGTTACTCCCCCATCTGATATAAATGATGAAATAAGCTCAAACGGAATCGAAATCCCCGAATGGCTTAAAGGCAACAGAAATTAATATACATATAAAACCGTGAAAATCCTTCACGGTCAGAGTGCTGACAAACTCGTTCTATTGCAAGCATTTTTCATTTTTTATATTTTTCTTTTATTTCATTTGTTTTTTTATATGTATTTGAGTGGCACGCTTTTTTTAAAAACCGTGCCACTGCTTGCTTTTCGTTTTGCAGCATCCAATATGTTTTATCTTTAAATAATATGAAGCTTACAGATATTTTACAGGATTTATTATTTACGCCGGACTGTCTTTTCTGCCGCAAATATTTAGGTTACGGCACAAGACCGCTCATATGTCACGGCTGCGCCGAAAAATATTCCGCTTTTAAGGGCAGATGCTCACGCTGCGGAAGTGAGCTTGCGTATGAAAACGGGCTGCCTGTTTGTCATACATGCAAGACGGCGCGTTATTCATTTGACGGGGTTGTGTCCGCTTACTATTACAAAGAAGGCGTAAGACAAGCTGTAATCGAGCATAAATTTGATTTTTACCATAACAACGCGAAAACGCTTTCTTATCGTATTTCGGAAATTATTAGCGGGCTTTTCAAGGAAAAAAACGCAGATTATATTATCCCCGTACCGCCGGATAAAAAGAGACTTAACTCCCGCGGATACGACCCGACACAGGAAATATGTGAAATAATTGAGAAGGAGACGGATTTGCCGCTTCTCAAAAATGTGTTATTGAAAACAAAATCCACTCCCAACCAAAGCCTTATGTCATATAACGCGAGACTTAAAAATATTAAAGGCTGCTTTGAAGTACGTGATAAAACGGCAATCAAGGATAAAAATATCATTTTGTTTGACGATGTTTTTACAACCGGCTCAACTTGTCAGGAATGTTCCAAAGTCCTGAAAAAGGCAGGCGCCGCTTATGTTTTCGCGGCAACAGTTTCAATATCCGATACGTTCAGAAAATAAGCCGTTTCCGGCGGAAAGGAAATCACAATGCTTGAATTTATAAAAAATCTGCAAATGCTGTCCTCACCTTTTCTTGATACATTGCTTACCGTATTCAATTTTTTGAGTCAGCAATATTTTCTCATTATTCTTGTGACTTTTATATATTGGACATATGATAAAAAGAAAGGTGAAGCGCTTGCGTTCTCCATTATTTTCACAACCGCGTTTTCGTGCGGCTTAAAAGGTATTTTTAAAATGCCGCGTCCGTTTACCTTTGATGGTGTAAAAGCCTTAAACAAAAGCTCCGCCCCCGGATATTCGTTTCCCAGCGCCGACACGGCGACCGCCGCGGCAACGGCGGTGACAATTTCGGGCTGGACAAAAAACGCTGTTTACAAAATTTTGCTTGCTTTATATGTTATAATTATAGGTTTCGCGAGAATGTATTTCGGTCTGCACTTCCCTGCCGATGTGCTGGGCGGTCTTATTATAGGCTGCGTTATCGCTTTTGGTATCAAAAAGATATTTAGTACCTTTAATGCTCCTGTATTTACAGCTCTTATCGCTGCAATTATACTTATACCGTTTATGTTTTTCGGGCAGCAGCCCGATTATTTTAAAACCTTCGGTCTTATGCTCGGCGCGCTGTGCGGTGTTTACATCGAGCATACCTTTGTTAACTTTGACTATAAAATAAGCCGCGGTAAAAAAGCCGTCCGCTTTATCATCGGCATTACCGGGCTTATTATAATTGCTGTTCTGTCAAAAAAATTCTTTCCGCAGAACAATTTTTTCTTTTTTTTTGAGAAATTTTTACTCACATTTTTTGCTGTGGGAATATATCCCGCAATATTCAAGAAGCTGAAATTTTAACAGTAAATTTTTTTACAAAAATCCCTGTTTTTCGGCTTTGTTGTTACCGAAAGTCTGTGTAGTGTGCGGATTTCTACTGTTTCATAAATTCGTCATAAATTGCTCTTATTGCCGTTTTATAATCGTTTTCTTCAACCCCGATAATAATATTACGCTCGCTTGAGCCCTGGTCAATCATTTTAATATTTATATCCTGTTTCGCAATAGCCGAAAAAATTCTGCCCGCCGTACCTTTCGCGCGTTCCATACTTCTTCCGACAACGGCAATAAGTGCTATACCGTCCTCAACGGTTACGCGGTCGGCATTGACAACCTTCGCGATTTCGGCAACCATTTCATATTTTGTGCTGCGTAGCTCACTTGTGCTTATTACAACCGACATGGTATCAATGCTCGACGGCAGATGCTCAAAGCAAACCTTATGATTTTCAAGCACTTCAAGCACCCTCCTGCCAAAGCCTATTTCAGCGTTCATCATATCTTTTTCGATATTAATAATGGAAAAACCTTTTCTGCCCGCGACTCCCGTAATTATATTTGCGGAACCCACCGAAGCGGACGGAACAATCATTGTTCCCGTGTCATCGGGCATATTTGTGTTTCTTATATTAATAGGTATGTTTGAAACCTTAACCGGGAAAATAGCATCCTCGTGAAGTACGCTTGCTCCCATATACGAAAGCTCCCGAAGCTCGCCGTACGTTATAACATCAATAACCTTAGGATTGTCAACAATTCTGGGGTCTGCCATAAGCATACCCGACACGTCCGTCCAGTTTTCGTAAATATCGGCGCCTATTGCCCTTGCGACTATTGACCCTGTTATATCGGAGCCGCCTCTTGAAAAGGTTTTTATCGTTCCGTTGTCTGAACAGCCGTAAAAGCCCGGAATAACCGCCCTTGAATGTTGAATCAGAAGCTCCGACAAGACACGGTTTGTTTTTTCGGTATCAAGATTACCTTCATCATCAAAGAAAATACAGGTTTCGGCGTCTATAAAATCATAACCGAGATAATTTGCCAAAACCATAGCGTTAAGATACTCTCCGCGGCTTGCCACATAATCACGTCCCGCGCGGTGAAGAATCCCCGCCTTTATGGTATCAAGCTCTTCATCAAGTGAAAGGTCAAGCTTTAAATCCGCAATAATGCCGTTATACCTGCTTTTTATTTTTTCAAAGGTTTCGTCAATACTTTTTTTAGCGATTGCAAGCTCAAAGCATTTATAAAGCAAATCGGTTACCTTAATATCGTCATCGTTTCTTTTGCCCGGTGCGGAAGCGACAACATATCTTCTTGCGCTGTCCGCCTTTATAATTTCCGCGACTTTTTTAAACTGTGCTGCGTCGGCAAGTGAGCTGCCGCCGAATTTTACAACTTTTGATTCCATATATACCGTCCCTTTCATTTACTGAATAACGGGGCAATGTCCCCTACTGAATAAATATATTAGAATTATACCATAATTTTCCCGATTATGTCAATATTAGTTTTGCCGTAATTTAAACAGTCAAAAGTCTAAATTAAATACATTATGCATAAAAAGCTTTACTTTTTAATTTTTTTATGTTATACTACTATTTGTAATTTTATAATTGGCGGTGAAAAAATGACTGCAACCGAAATAAACAATCTTGTGCAAAAGCTCAAATCGCTTATTACTCTGCCGATAGTTTTTCAGGATATCGAAGCAGAGCTCCTTGACGCGAAAACCGTTAATCACGACGCTTCATGGGAGTCAAAAACTCATCATCACCCCTGGTTTGAATTTAATTATATTTCCGCCGGCAAGCTATATACAAAAATAGGCGACACCGAATTTTGCGCCAAAGCCGATTCTTCTTTTCTTATTCCGCCCGGATTTCCTCACAGCCATACCCACTATAACAGTGATTTTGACACGGGGTTTTGTCTGCGA
This sequence comes from uncultured Ruminococcus sp., assembly GCA_902783995.1. The sequence continues at coordinate 9,010 of CACZTG010000283.1, forward strand.
TGGAAAATCAGCCGTGCTTCCGAAAAAAACATATATTACGAAAAATTCAGCCGCACTCTGCAAATTCCTCATTATTGCGGGTTTGACGCGAATATTGCCATCCTTGCGGACTGCAATACACACATTGAGGCGCAGCTTGCTTTTATAAACTGGCTTATATATCTTTGCGAAATACGAAATAAAAATGACAGTGAACTGCCCAAACGCGAAAACGGTATCTCGAATCAGGTGATAATGTACCTTAACGAATATTACGATAAGGCTATAACCGTTCAGGACGTTGCCTCGTCACTGAATATGAGTTACAGAAGTCTTTCCCGTAATTTCAAAAAAGAAACAGGCATAACCGTAATTGAAAAGCTTAACGAAATACGAATTGCCGCGGCAAAAAATCTGCTTATCTCAACAAATATTTCAATAGGTGAAATTGCGAAAAAA
>CACZTG010000284.1 GCA_902783995.1 uncultured Ruminococcus sp.
ACGCTGCTTTCAAATATGGATAAAATAAAGCCGGAGAAGGCGGCTCTTGTACCGCCCGACGGTGTGATTTTTTCCGAACGGGAGGTTGTTTTTTTTGAAAATGAGAGCGTTTTTAATGTGTTAAAGCGTGAGATGAGAAACAGTAAAATACATATGGAGTTTGAAAACGCGCCTATTTACGGCAGCGCTTATATTGAAGGTATAGGAAATCTTTATGAGTTTGACGGCGGTGAGCTTTCGGGTTGGATGTACCGTGTAAACGGCATCTATCCGAACTATGGTTGCTCAAAATACATTTTAAAGCCCGGTGACAAAATCGAATGGATTTACACATGTGACCTCGGCAGAGATATCGGCGGCGGAGAAGTGCCGAAAAACGGAAAGGAAACAGATGAATGAATTTAAAAGCTTTAATCCGATTGTAAATTTTATATATTTTCTTGCTGTAACGGTGTTTTCATGTGTTTTTATGCATCCGGTAAGCCTTGCGATGTCCTTTGTTTTCGGTCTTGTTTATGCCGGGCTTATCGGCGGAGGCAGAGCGTTTAAAACAAATTTGAAGATCATTTTATCACTTGCGGTTGTTACCGCGGTTATAAATTCGGCTTTTAACCACGGAGGAATGACCGTTCTTTTTTATTTACCGAGCGGAAATCCGTTTACGCTTGAAGCAATGATTTACGGTGTTCACGCGGCGGTTATGACCGGAGGCGTTATATGTTGGTTTTATCTTTTGGGAAGCCTTTTTTCGAGCGACAAGGTAATATATTTGTTTTCAAGAATTTCACCGGGTTTTGCCCTTATTTTTTCAATGACGCTTCGATTTATACCAAAAATATCGGAATATTTCGGTGAAGCGAAAAAAGCTGATTCTGTTTTTAAAAAAGGTAAAGGGCTTGCCGCGAGAATAAAATATACGTCGGAGATTTTTTCGGCAGTGGTTACCAGAACGCTTGAAAATTCCATTGACACGGCGGACAGTATGAACGCGCGGGGTTACGGGAGAGGCAGGCGCACTTCTTTCGCGCTTTACGGCTTTTACAAAAGAGACGCGCTTGCGCTTATATATATAATGCTTCTTTCGGCGTATATAATTTATGGCGGGGTAAAAGGAGCGCTTTATGTGAATTTTTATCCCGAATTTAAGCTCGGAGATTTTACGGTTTATGGTTTGAGCGTCTTTGCGGCATATTTTATGCTTTTGATTTTCCCGCTTGCGGTTGAAACGGAAGGAGCTATAAAATGGAAATTTTTACAATCAAAAATTTAAGCTTTACATATCCTTCGGGAAATGAAGCTGCAATAAGAGATATAAGCTTTGAAGTAAAAAAAGGCGAATTTGTTACGCTGTGCGGAAAATCGGGCTGTGGCAAAACAACGCTTTTAAGGCTTTTAAAACGTGAAATCGCGCCGACGGGAAAACTTCAGGGTGAAATTCTTTATTGCGGCAGAGAGCTTTCGGCAAAGGTTGCCGCAAATGAAATAGGCTTTGTTATGCAAAACCCCGACAATCAGCTTGTTACGGACAAGGTATGGCATGAGCTTGCTTTCGGGCTCGAGAGCATGGGAGTAAAAAACAATGAAATACGTATGAGAGTGGCGGAAATGGCGTCTTTTTTTGGCATAAATAAGTGGTTTCATAAAAAAGTAACGGAGCTTTCCGGCGGGCAGAAACAGCTTTTGAATCTTGCTTCCGTAATGGTTATGAATCCTGAGGTGCTTATACTCGACGAGCCGACAAGCCGTCTTGACCCGCTTTATGCCGAAACGTTTATAAATACTTTAAAAAAAATAAACCGCGAGCTTGGGAAAACTGTTATAATCGCGGAGCATAATTTGGGCGAAGTGTTTGAAATTTCAGACCGGATTGTTGTTATGGAAAGCGGCAGAGTTATTGTTTCGGAAAGACCGCGGGATATAGCCGGACGGCTTAAGGGAAACGATATGTACGATGCTCTTCCCGGATATGTGGCGGCATTTGATAAAGCAGGTGTTACGGAGGCGGCACCGTTAAGTGTGCGAGAGGCAAGAAATTGCTTTTTTGATTATTCCCTTAACAATAAGTTAAACGAGCTTCCTTTAAGGGAAAACACTTCTGAAAAAGGTACTTTGGCGCTTGAGCTGAAAGATGTTTGGTTCAGGTATGAAAAAAACGGCGAAGATATATTAAAGGGCATAAATATCAAGGCGCATGAGGGTGAAATTTACGCCGTAATGGGCGGTAACGGCGCGGGAAAAACAACAACGATGTCGTTGATCGGCGGCGCGTATGCGCCTTATCGCGGGAAGGTTTTTATATATGGCGCGGCGCCCCGCGAAAACAGGGATATCGTTGGTATTTTACCTCAAAATCCGCAGGCGTTGTTTCTTAAAAAAACAGTGAGCGAGGATTTAAGCAGTATTGCCGAAGATGAAAAAACCTTGGCGGAAGCAGTAAGAATATGTAAGCTCGGCAAGCTTTTAAGCCGACATCCCTACGACCTTTCCGGAGGAGAACAGCAAAGGGCGGCGCTTGCAAAGGTTTTGCTTGCAAAACCGAGGCTTATACTTCTTGATGAACCTACAAAGGGTATGGATGCCCGGTTTAAAAAAATATTTGGCGGAATACTTTTGAAGCTTAAAGAAAGCGGAGTATGTGTGATTATGGTATCGCACGATACGGAGTTTTGCGCGGAATATGCCGATAAATGCGCAATGCTTTTTGACGGACAGATAACGGCAGAGGCAAACCCAAGAGAGTTTTTTTCGGCGAACAGCTTTTACACAACGCCCATAAGCCTTGTATCAAGAGGAATAGCGGACGGCGCCGTTACGGCGGAGGATATAATATATGTCTGTACTGGCAAAATACAGGATAAACAGCCGCAAACAGAAGATGATGATTTTTTTATACCGAAAAACAGAGAAGAAAAAAATAAAAAAAAGGCTGATTTAAGATTGATATTTTGCGGTATTCTGGCGGCGGTATTTGTTATTTTACAAATAATAGGGCTTAAAGGAAGCGCGGGAATAGCGACAGCGGCGGTTCTCGGCGTGATTATGATAATTGTTCTGCCTAAAAAAAGCAGAGAGTGGGACAGGCTTGTGTTTAAAGAAAAAGAAAAGCTGACGGCAAGAAGAATTGCGCCTGCGGTTGCCGCTTTAACAGCCATACCCGTAACGCTTGCCGGCGGAATAGTTTTTTTGCATGACAGAAAATATTTTTTTATAAGCATACTTATGGTTATTGAAACTCTCGCTCTTTTTTTTACGGTTTTTGAAAGCCGCAGACCGCGCGCGAGGGAGCTTGTGCTTATAAGTGTGCTTTGCGGAATTGCGGTAAGCGGACGCGCGGCTTTTTTTATGCTGCCGCATTTTAAGCCGATGTCGGCGGTAATTATAATATGCGGTTGTTTGCTCGGCAGTGAAACGGGTTTTCTGGTAGGTGCCGTTTCCGCTTTTGTATCAAACTTTTTTTACAGGCAAGGACCGTGGACACCGTGGCAAATGTTTGCTTTCGGAACTTTGGGGCTTGTGGCGGGCTTGCTGACAAGAAGCGGTATTGTAAAGAGAAACAAAGCGGCTGTGAGCGTTTTTGGTTTTTTTGCTGTAGTTATAATTTACGGCGGTATTATGAATCCCGCAGCCGTAATTATGAGTATGAACGGCGAAGAAATTAACAGACAAATGTTTATGGCGGCATATATTACGGGTTTTCCGCTTGACCTTGTTCATGCGGCTTCAACAGCGGTATTTTTATGGTTTATTTCCGATGAATTTGCGGAAAAGCTTGAACGGATAAAGCTTAAGTACGGTCTTGATGAGCTTGGATAGAGGGGATGAATTGTATGCTTCGCAGTGCAAGGAAAAGCGATTTACCGCAGCTGCGGCAAATCTGGAAAGATATTTTTCATGACACCGACAGCTTTATAAATTGGCAGATGAACAGGCGGTTTATCGCGGAGCTGTGTGCGGTTTGCGAGGAAGACGGAAGGATTGTTTCGTGTTTATACGGATATCCGCTGCCGCTCAGCTTTGGCGGAAAAGCGGTTGATAATATACTTGTTTCGGGCGTCGCGACGCTGCCCGAATATCGGGGCAGAGGGCTGATGACGGAGCTTTTTAAATTTTATCTTAATCGCCTGTATGCTCTTGATGTGCCGTTTGTTTCGCTTACCCCTGTAAATCCCGCTTATTATGCGGGAATAGGTGCTGTACCGCTTACAGAATCTGTTATTGTAAGCGGCGGAAAAGCGGAAAAAAAAGCTGAAGTACCGTTTAAGGTTGAAAAGACGGATATTTTATCCGCAGCCGCGAAGCTTAAAGCTTGTTATGAGCGGTTTATGCCGGCGTACAGCGGTGTTTCAATCAGAGGGGATTATTTTGAAATTAAAATGAGCGAATATACGGAAGAAAGCTGCGAGTGTATGACGGCAGCAAATGAAAAGGGCGACATTTTGGGTTATTTGGTTTACATAACCGAAGGGAAATACGCTGACTGTCTGGAAGCTGTCGGAGACAATGAAGCGGTAAAAGGACTTTTAAGTGAGATTAAGCTGCCGTTTAAGGCGGTTTTGCCGCCGGATTTTCCGCTTGAAAACATTTCCGGAAATATAGTGCGTAATGCCTGTAATTCAATGGGGCGAATAGTGTCTTTGAGAAAATTTCTTGCATATTTTCCGGAGCTTGAGCCTTTTTCAAAAGGAATTTATGATGATATTATATCCTCAAATAATGTTTCATTTACCGAAAAAGTAATTTCGATAAGTGATTTTTTGTCTGCGGCAAATGCCAAACTTAATTTAAAGCCAAGGTTTACACCTGATTTTTATTAAAATTTTGTTTTTCTTGTGTTTAATGTTCTTGACAATATAAAATATTTATGATAAAATATAACATGGGGTATATTAAGGATACAAAGGAGAGAAATAAATGAACGAGAAAGACAGTGTAATTGAAATTGATTTTCTTGAGATTTTAAGAGTATTGATAGGCCGTTGGTGGATTTTGCTTTTGTGTGTCATTATCGGCGGGGGTGCTTCGTATGCATATAGTGAATATGGCGTTCCGAAGTTGTATATATCAGTAGGACGGATGTATATTAACACCTATGCCGGTCAAAACGGTTCGGCGAATGAAAATCAAAGAACCACATCGGTTATCACGGCTTCTCAGCGTTCGGTTTTAACCTGTATAGAAGTTCTTAAAAGTACATCTGTGCTTGATAAGGTGGCAAAGGACGTAGAGCTTGGATACAGTGCCGGACAAATAAAAAATATGGTTTCAATGGCTTCGGCAAACGAAACAGAGGTTCTGCAAATTGTCGTAAAATGTAAAAATCCCGAACACGCGAAAAAAATTGTTGATTCTCTGATGAATGTCGCGACGGTTGAGCTTAAAAATATTGTTGATATTCCGACAATAAAAATAATTGATGAGGGAAATATAAATCGTGTACCGGTGTCGCCGAATGTAACCTTAACAGCAATGATAGGCGCTTTGATGGGCGGCATAATAAGCGCGGTTGTTATAGCAATAATCGCGCTCGGAGACAGAAGAATTAAAAGTGAGGAAGACCTTAAAAACTTTAATATTCCGATTCTCGGTGTAATACCGGATATAATGTAGTAATTAAACATACAAAATATACTTGAGAGGGACGAATGATTTATATGGGACTTTTTCAAAATAAAAAAGACAGCAATAAAAGCACAGAGAAAAGCAGCGTATTAAAAAATATAGGCAATAATTTCAGCAATAAAAAGTTTAGCCGTGAAGAGCTTGAAGAAATGGATTTTGAAGAAACGGTTAAAAGAACCGTTTTAAATAAGGATACGTCGTTTGCTGTAAGTGAAGCGTATAAGTCAGCGAGAACAAATATTATGTTTTCGCTTAAGGATGTTAAGGGCGGGAAGTCCATAATTGTCACAAGCGGCGGTCCGGGTGAAGGAAAATCGACAAGCTGTATTAACCTTGCTATATCCTTTGCTCAGATGGGAAACCGTGTTGTGCTTATTGACGCCGATATGCGTAAGCCCAAAATTCACAGATATTTTAAGCTGAAAAATAAAGAAGGGCTTTCAAACGTACTTGGCGGTTTTTGTGAGCTTGATAGTACAATTTCGCATAACAAAGAAAACGGCGTGGATATAATAACGGCAGGGCATATACCTCCAAACCCGGCAGAGCTTATAGCTTCTCAAGAAATGGATGAGGTTATTGCGGAGCTTACAAAAAGGTATGATTATGTTTTCATAGACACGCCGCCGATAAATGTGGTTACCGACGCCTCTCTTCTCGCGAAAAAGGCGATAGGCGTTGTTCTTGTGGTAAGATACTACATAACAAGCCGTGACGACATTGAAAAGAGTATAAAAACGCTTGATTTTGCCGGAGCAAGAATAGCGGGCTTGCTGTTTAACGGAGTTGAAAAAGGTATATATGTAAACGGTTACAGAAAAAAAAGATACGGCAGATACGGCTACGGCAGGTACGGCTACGGCAGATACAGTTACGGTGATAAATACGGAAGTTACAGTTATAATGATGATTAAAACAAAACAGTTAGGGATTGATAAAGAATGACGGACATTCATACTCATATATTACCCGGGATTGACGACGGTTCTCAAAATATTGAAACCTCTGTGCAAATGCTTGCTTTTGCAAAAGAGCAAGGTATAGATACTATTGTCGCGACACCCCATTTTAATATTGAGTATGAGAGCATAGAACATTTTGAGAATAAAAGAGCAAGAGCGTCAGAAGCGTTGAAGAACGCGGTAAAAGGCACAGAGCTTGAAAAAATAAAGTTGCTGCTCGGCGCTGAAGTTGCATTGACGCCGGGACTTTCCGGGAAAGAGTCGTTTAAAAGGCTTTGCATAGAAGGCACAAATTGTATTTTAATTGAGCTTCCCATGGGCGATTGGACATCATGGGTATATAACGAGGTTTATGCCGTCACGGCGATGAGCTGTATTCCTATACTTGCTCATATTGAAAGATATACCGAGATAAAAGCAAACATAAAAAAAATAAATATTTTTGAAGAAATGGATTTATGCTTTCAGATTAATTCGGGAAGTTTTTTTAAGCTTAAATACAGAAAAATTATTAACAGCCTTATAAAAAGCGGAAAAACAATTGTTTTGGGGTCGGATACCCATAATATGACAACAAGAAAAAACGATATGGGTGTTGCCGTGAGCAAAATAGAAAAAAAATACGGAAGACATATTTTTGAAAATTTTGAAAAAAATGCCGCAATGATTATTGACGGCAGCTTTGGGACATAAAAAATATATAGAAAGGCAGGATAATGAAAATGAATAAAAAACTTAAAATTTTTATAATAATAGTTGTTATTCTCGCGGTTATTGTCGCTGCCGCGCTTATCGGAAGAAAAATGGTTATTGATTATTTGTTTGATAAGGCATATAAAGGAATAATGAACGGCAGTATAGGGATTGAAACCACCAATATTACCGGCACTAATGAAACTGTTGTGGGTGTGGACGGAAAAATCTATGAGCTTGCCGATAAAACAGAAGCGGAAACCGAAGAAATTAAAGGTGAAGACGGAAAAACTTATATTGTTAAAAAACCTGCCGCGGGGACGTCACAGGGGAAAGCGTCAGAAACGGAGCAAACGCCGAGAGTCAAACATATAAGTGAGCTTACAAAACAAGAAATGACTGACATACAAAATATGGTATCGACGGCGGATAAAGCCGCGGTTTTAAGCATATGCAAATCCGCGGCGACTGCGGAGGACAGAAAAAAAATTAAAGAAATGATTGAGGAGGGAAGCGTCGATTACGGAAAGATACGCTCAATACTTTCGGAAAGATTGACCGCGGAGCAAAAAGCGCAGATATATTCTTATTATGAAAAATATGCGAAAATTTATTTTGGCGTTGAATAAACAGCGCGGAAAGTGTATTTTTAAAAGAGGTTTTTGTAAATGAAGAGGAAAATTGCGTTACTGATTGCGATTATATTATGGTCGGGAGCCATATTTATGTTTTCGGCGCAATGTGCCGATGACTCCAAAGCACTCAGTAAAAATTTTGCGGAAAAGATTGTGTCTTTCGCAAAGATAATTTTTGGTGATGATTTTTTTGCGGCAAATGGAGATAAAGGCATTGAAAGCCTGATTGGTCTTGTAACACATTATTTGCGCAAAACCGCGCATTTTTTCCTGTTTTTTGTTCTTGGCATTTTTTGTTATTTATTCATACTGGAATTTGAGCTTACGCGCGAAAACGCGTTTAAACTTGCTCTTGTTTATTGTTTTTTATATGCTGTGAGCGATGAAATTCATCAGCTTTTTGTTCCGGGCAGGGCGGGTATGGTACGCGATGTGTTGCTTGATACCTGCGGCAGTTTGATTGGAATAGGCATATGTAAATATATTAGAAGTAAAAGAAGAAATAAGGAAAGGAAATGATGAAATGAAAATTCTTGTAACGGGAGGCGCCGGTTTTATAGGCAGCCATACCTGCGTGGAGCTTTTAAACGGCGGTTATGAAATAGCAGTGCTTGATAACCTTTGCAATTCAAATATTAAGGCGCTTGAAAGGGTAAAGGAAATAACCGGAAAGACTTTTAATTTTTATGAAGTAGATATTCTTGATTATGAAGCGACCGACAAGGTTTTTAAAAGTGAAAAATTTGACGCGGTTATTCATTTCGCGGGGCTTAAAGCCGTTGGTGAAAGTGTTGAAAAGCCGCTGACTTACTATCATAACAACATAACCGGAACGCTTAATTTGCTTGATATAATGCGTAAAAACGGTGTGTTTAACATTGTTTTCTCATCGTCCGCGACAGTTTACGGTTCACCGGAAAGTCTTCCGATAAAAGAAGATTTTCCGTTATCGACAACCAATCCTTACGGTTCGACAAAGCTTATTATAGAAGGAATACTTAATGACCTTTACAAGGCTGATAACAGGTTTTCCGTTACTATTCTCCGGTATTTTAATCCTATCGGAGCTCATAAAAGCGGCAAAATAGGTGAGGACCCGCAAGGAATACCGAACAATCTTATGCCGTATATTCAGCAGGTTGCTATCGGCAAGCTGCCTATACTGTCGGTATTCGGTAACAAATATCCCACAAGGGACGGCACGGGCGTGAGAGATTATATACATGTTGTTGATTTAAGTGTTGCTCACGTTAAGGCTGTCGAGAAAAAAAGCGGACAGCCGGGAGTATATATATATAACATCGGCACCGGTAACGGATATTCCGTGTTTGAAATGATTAAAGCTTTTGAAAAAGCTTCGGGCAGAGAAGTGAAATATAAAATTTGCCCGAACCGTGCGGGTGATATTGCCGCTTGTTATGCTGACGCTTCAAAAGCAGAAAAAGAGCTTGGCTGGACGGCAAAGCTTGGTCTTGATGAAATGTGCAGAGACGGCTGGAATTGGCAGAAAAACAATCCGAACGGGTATAAGGATTAGCACCTTCTTACAATTATATTACAATTAAGTGACGCATAAAGGGAAATCGGGTTTTTTGACGAAAAAAGCAATATACGATTTTTTTGACTTATTACCCGAAAGGTTGTTTTACAAATGAAATACGTAAGGCTTTTGGTTATATTAATGCTCGTTTTAGGCTGCGGTATTTTGAGTGCCGCAGCGGATAGTGATATTCGCATTATGGCGGGCGGCAAGCTTATTGATTGTGATGTTCCGCCCGTAATTATTGAAGGCAGAACCCTTGTGCCGATTCGCGCCATTGCCGAGGCGGCAGGCGCCGATGTGACGTGGGACGGTAAAAAAAGACAGGTTTACATAGAATCGGGAAACGATAAAATGTATCTTAAAATTGACAGTAAAACCGCAACGGTAAACGGCAAAAAAAAGACGCTTGACGTAAGCTGCACCATAATAAGTGACAGAACAATGGTACCGATTCGTTTTGTGGCAGAAAGCTTTAATTATAATGTTTCGTGGGACGAAAAGGAACGTATTGTGAATATTACGAGCATTGCGGATAATGTTGAATTTAACACAATAGGCACTGCGAATGTTGAGGGCGGCTTCAGAGTTACCGTGAAGTTTGTTTCGGCGATGCAGGGAGATTATAAAATATCAAATCTTACAAATCCCGACAGAGTTGTGCTTGATGTGGAAAACGCGCAAATTGATTACAGCCGGCGGTTTGATTTTGAAAATGATACCGTAAAAGATGTAAGGGCCGCAAACCATGACAACTATTTAAGATTTACATTTGACCTTGAGGAACCGGCAAAATACAAGACATATGTGAACAGCGCGAAAGACGCGATTGTTATTACATTCAGCGTTGCGACAAAGGGTGAAATTACCGAGCCCGGCGACGATGAAGAAGAAAAAGAAAAAGAGGACGACGGAATATTTACAATTGTTATAGATGCTGGTCACGGCGGAAACGACCCCGGAGCTCTCGGTAAGGAGGAGGGCGAGATTGTTGCGCGCGAATCCGAAATCAACCTTGATGTTGCTTTGAAAACAGTGAAAATTTTGAAAGACGCGGGCTATAATGTTGTTGCGACAAGGACAAGCGATAAAACCGTCAGCCTTGGGGGAAGATGTAAAATTGCGAATGACGCCGACGCGGAACTCTTTATAAGCATACACTCAAACGCTATGGGCGAGGGCAGAGAAGATGTAAACGGCACTATGGTTTTTTACGGTGCCGCTAAAGATAAAGAAAAGCCGTGGGTATATTCAAAAACGCTTGCTTCAAATATTCTCGGCTATTTATGTAAGGCGCTTGAAACCGAAAATTTAGGTATTCAGGTGGGTGACGAGCTTGCGGTTATAAGGGGTACGGATGCGCCCGCCGTACTTGTCGAGCTTGCTTTTATAACGAATGTCGATGACCGTGAAAAGCTTATGGATGAGGATTACAGACAAAAAGCCGCGGAAGCAATCGCGAACGGAATAATTAAAACGATTAATAGTAAATAACGGTGAAATACATTGGCGCTGTTTTTACAGAAAGAATGACTTTTAAATATGTTTAATATTGTACTCCATGAGCCGGAAATACCGCAAAACACCGGTAATATCGCAAGAACCTGCGCCGTGACGGGAGCGAGGCTTCATATAATAAAGCCTATGGGCTTTGAGATTGACGACAGAAAATTAAAGCGCGCGGGGCTTGATTATTGGCATCAGCTTGATATAACTTATTACGAAAATTTTGAGGATTTTTTTGCGAAAAATACGGGAAGAATGTTTTTCGCGACAACAAAAGCCCCAAATAAATATACCGATATAAGCTATGAGGACGGAGATTATCTGGTTTTCGGAAAAGAAACAAAAGGACTTCCCGAAAGCCTTTTATCGGAAAGACTCCAAAGCTGTATAAGGATACCGATGAGAGATACAACAAGGTCTTTGAACCTTTCAAATTCCGTCGCGATTGTTGTTTATGAGGCGCTTCGTCAGACGGATTTTGAAGGTCTTAAGCTCACAAGCGGCTTTTTGACTGTTGGAGAACCGAGGATTTAAAGAGAAGGAGAAAAGCTATGTTTTTGCTAATGAACACCATAGTTTTTTTTGGCAGGACTTTTGTTCTTGAGCCTGTTGCTTTTCATATTGGCAGAAAGCCTGTTTATTGGTATGGAATTATCATTGCGGCAGGCTTTTTTCTTGCGCTTTTATACGCTTTTTCCGAAGCGAAAAGAACAGGTTTCTCACAGGACTTTTTATCAAACGCGGTTTTAATAGGTACTCCGGCGGCGATTGTATGTGCAAGGCTTTATTATGTTATTTTCAATTTTAAAGATTACAAAGACAACCTTTCCGAGATAATTGCCGTGTGGAACGGCGGAATAGCCGTTTATGGGGGGCTGATAGGTGCCTGCCTTGCGGGATATATATACTGTCGCATAAAAAAAATAAGCTTTTTGCAGCTTGTTGATATC
>CACZTG010000285.1 GCA_902783995.1 uncultured Ruminococcus sp.
CTTTAAGCTTTCTTAAAGCGCAGGGGCGTGAGGCTGATTATACCGAAATTCTTCCCGATGCTGACGCGCGGTATGATGAGGAAATAAAAATTGACCTTTCTTCTCTTACACCGCTTGCGGCGCAGCCGCATATGCCGGACAGAGTTGATACCGTTAAAAACATAGGCGGTATAAAGGTTGACCAAGTGGCTATCGGAAGCTGTACAAACTCATCATATATGGATATGATGAAGGTCGCGAAAATTTTAAAGGGCAAAACCGTACATCCTGATGTAAGCCTCGTTATTTCTCCGGGTTCAAAGCAGGTGCTTAATATGCTTGCAGGAAACGGCGCTCTTGCCGATATGGTAAACGCAGGCGCGAGAATACTCGAAAGTGCCTGCGGTCCGTGTATAGGTATGGGACAGGCTCCGAAAACAGACGCGGTGTCGCTCAGAACATTTAACCGTAACTTTGAAGGCAGAAGCGGAACAAAGTCGGCTCAGGTATATCTTGTAAGCCCCGAAACCGCCGCTGTAAGCGCGCTTACGGGAGTTTTGACAGACCCGAGAGAATTCGGTGATTGTCCCGTAATTGAAATGCCCGAAAAGTTTTTGGTTAATGATAATATGATTATTGCACCCGCACCCGAAAATAATGATGTTGAGGTTGTCAGAGGTCCGAATATAAAGCCTTTCCCGATAAACAAGCCTCTTGCTGACAAAATAACGGGAAAAGCGCTTATAAAGGTTGAGGATAATATCACTACAGACCATATTATGCCTTCAAACGCCAAGCTTCTTCCGTTCCGTTCAAATATTCCGTATCTTTCGGAATTTTGCCTTGTACCTTGTGACCCCGATTTTCCGAAAAGAGCAAAGGAAAACGGCGGCGGTTTCATAATCGGCGGCAGCAATTACGGTCAGGGCTCAAGCCGTGAGCATGCTGCGCTTGCTCCGCTTTATCTTGGTATTAAGGCTGTTATTGTTAAGTCTTTTGCGAGAATACATGTCGCAAACCTTATAAATTCCGGAATTTTGCCGCTTACATTTAAAAATCCCGAGGATTATGATAAGATTGACCGTGACGACGAAATTACAATTGAAAATGCGACCGGACAGGTGAAAGCCGGCGGCGATATAATAATTAAAAACGTTACAAAAGGCATTGATATCGTAACCGAAACAATGCTTTCCGACAGGCAGATTGATATGATTCTTGCGGGCGGGCTGCTTAATTATACCAGGGAGAACAGCTGAAATCCGGGCTGTTTGAACATATAATTTTTTACAGAAAGGCATGATTATAAAAATGGCTGAACATAAAAAGGTTTCAAGCGTTGTTATACGAAGGCTTCCGCGTTATTACAGATATCTCGGTGATTTGCTGGCAAAAGGAATCAAAAGGATATCCTCAAAAGAACTCAGCGAGCTTATGAATGTCACCGCTTCACAGATACGGCAGGACTTTAACTGTTTCGGCGGCTTCGGTCAGCAGGGATACGGCTATAACGTTGAATATCTTTATAATGAAATAAGTGATATTCTCGGCATACGCAAGGGCAGAAGTATGATTATTGTCGGAACGGGAAATCTCGGTATGTCTATTGCGGGATATTCAAATTTTAAAAAGCGCGGTTTTAACCTTGTCGGTCTTTTTGACCATAATCCGGCTCTTTACGGTAAAGAGGTAAGCGGAATAAAAATCATGCCCGTAACGGAGCTTAAAAATTTTCTTCAAGGTCATAATGTTGATATTGCGGTGCTTACTATGCCGAAAGAGAGTGTTCAGGAGGTTTTGCCCGTAATAAAAGGTAACGTAAAAGGGATATGGAATTTTTCACATAAAGAAATCCCTCAGGAGGACGGGCTTTCTGTTGAAAATGTGCATTTGAGCGACAGTCTTATGACTCTTTCATGTAAAATAGGAAGAAATGAAAAGCTGGGGAAATAAACGGCGGAGGTAAAAAATGTCTGAACTTTTTGAAATTATTATGATAGTAAGCTTTGGAGCATCATGGCCTATGAACGTGGCAAAGTCATATCGGAGCCGTACCGCGAAAGGAAAAAGTCTCGGCTTTCTGTGCCTTATTTTTTTCGGATATATAGCAGGAATTGCTTCAAAGCTTTTAAATTCCGCATATATGGAAGCTTTCGGTAAGAAATGGTATGTTTTGTTTTTTTATATATTAAATCTTATAATGGTGGGTGCAGACCTTATTTTATATTTTCGGAACAAAAGGCTTGACAGCCTTGCGGAAAAAAATATGGGAAAAAAATAATATTTGTATTGATATAATACATATGGACCAAAAAAAGTAGAAAATCAAAATTCAATGTGATATAATAGTTTTTGGACAAACAAATCACA
>CACZTG010000286.1 GCA_902783995.1 uncultured Ruminococcus sp.
TGACGGAATTACAACAGCAAAGCTTGCTGAAATAGTAGAGAGAACGCCGAGAACTGTTGCGAGATATATAAATAACCTTGAGTGTGCAGGTGAACTGATTATGTACGATAAGAAAAAAGGTTGGTCGCTTCCAGAGGGAAAGTCTGTATTGTGGGGCGATTTTTAAACGCGACCTTAATAATAAATAAAGGGAGGAATAGATTTATGCCAAATTATTATGTAGTAAGAATGAAGGATGTACAATGGGAATATGCAAAAAGAGGACTATTAGCTGTTGGTTGGAGTGAAATAGATTTTACAGATATTTTAAATGACATTGATATTTCTAACATAACAAAAGACAAGATAACGGAACTATTAGAAAAACATTATGGGCATAGGAATGGACGCGATGCAGGGGAATTGTACAGATTTCTTTCAATAAAAAAAGGAGATAAAATTCTTGTACCTACTTGGGGTGGTTTTTATATTTGTGAATCATTGGGTGAGTATGTCTATTCAAAGGCTGATATATCACAAGACAGAGCAAATCAATGGCGAGTAAAATATGCTCTTAACGAAAATGGTGAACCGGCTTTTTTTAATAGAAAGGATAAAAATACAGCACTTCAGACAAAAATGCGTACACAGTGGACAGTGTTGCAATTCGGCGATGAACAGACTGAAGCTATAGTTGAAATAGAAAAATTATATACTGGACAATCAGATTATTCTTTAATAGATCAAGTAATAGAAAAAGAAAAAAACTGCAAGAATGTATTAAAAAAAGAGTTGTGTTCACGTTTGAAAGATTATAATAAAACGAGCTTAGAAGCCGGTGGAACCGGTTTGGAAAAGTTGGTTAAAACGCTGTTTGAGATAGATGGTTACAAAGCAGAGATTCCTCCTAAAAATAAAACAGTTGACCATGCAGATGCAGATATAATAGCTACGAAAGAATCCTCGATATCAGAAGCATTGACGCAAATTATAAAAATTCAAATTAAACATCATAATGGACAAACAGGGTATTGGGCTGTTGAACAAATTGTAAGGGTAAAAGAAAAAGACATAAAGGAAGAATTAGAAGCAAATGCATATATTGCGCTCACAAGCGCAGAGTTTAATGAAGACGCAATAGATTTGGCAAGAAAAAACGGAATAATATTGATTGACGGTAAAGGATTAGCAGAGGTAATAGTGAATTTTTTTGATGATGAAAAGCTGGAAATCATTAGAAGACAATTAGGGGTTTCAAAAATTTACATACCGTATACGGGTGTATATGAATATTAAGAGGAGCAGACTTAATATGTCAAAAATAGGACCGTTTTTTTATATTAAGAATCAGCTTATTTATAATTCATGTTCACTTGCAGAGGGCAGACGGCAAGCAAACAAAATAGATAATTCGTACAGTCATGAGCAATTATTTGACAAACACTTTAAATCAGGTGACTATATCAATTTCCCACGCGGACGGGTAGTGTGGGATGACGATAAGCAACACTCAATTATCTATATTGACCGCTGTATCAATCGAAGCGATGTGATTTCTCTAATTGTTACAGAGTTTGATATAAAAGACTATGTAACAGAACCTGACGACCACTATCGTTGCAAAAACTGTATCAGAGATTTATTTGATGAATAAGATTAGAAATTGAATATTAAAAATGATGTATTGTAAGAAAGGGAGTTGATGATATTAGTGAAAAAACAAGATTTTGATTTAATAATAAAAGAAAATTTGGGTTTTAGCTATGAAAAATATCTTGATAAACCGTATGATTGCTATTTTAATAAATCGGAATTTGAAAAATTTAAAACCGAGATGAAAAATTCTTTCCCAGAGGCTTATAAGAGTTTTGACACCGGCAAAGGAGGAGAAATGGAAGAAACATTAAGAAACGGCAAAGCATTGCCTCCTAAAATGGCATCAGTAGCTTCATCTTCAAGATTTGCATATCTTTCCTTGCGTAACGGAGCTTCGGCGATAGGAGGAGGAAATGTTGAATTTGAACATGCTTGCAAAATCGAAGGGGTTCCTGGAATACCGCCTCAAATGGATGCGTACAGCAGTGAAGGTGGTATTTTTATTGAAGTGAAATGTCATGAGATTTTTGATAAGCATAAAATTATTATGAAAACAAAATATAAAGAAAAGTTGGAGGATTTTGGATTGTTTATATCAAACGAAGATGAAAAGGTTGAAATTCCATTATCTGAGTTTGATATAAAAAAAGAGACATCAATGTTTGATATTAAGCAATTTCTTTGCCATTTGATGGGCGTAAAAAGTCATTCAAACGGGAAGAGGGCTACTCTTTTATATTTGTTTTTTAAACCTCAAAACAAAAAACATCAAGAAGAAATTGATTTTATTTTTGAAGAATTAAAGAAAGAAATTAAAACTGTTTTTGAAAGTAAGCCTATTAAAAAATTCTGTGATGGTCAAGTCATGCTTAAAGCAGTATGCCAAACAGGAAAAATTATGCAGACTTTAGCAAATGATAATATTGAAGTTTTATATTAAAAACTGATGGAGGTAATTACGTGACAGTGGGGACGTGACAGTGGGGACGTGCCATTTTTGTCACATCTTTCGATTGATTTTATCGCATAATGATATTTTAATGACACTGGGTATATCAGACTGTCGAACAAATTGCATAAAGAGTAACTGCGAGGCGTCAGACTGTCACACGAAAATATTTTACGGAGGAATAAAAATATGCTTAACTGTGATTACAGCTTTGAAAGCCGCACCTACAGCGCCGCAAAAAACGATGATTTTTATCTTCATGAGCACAGCGAATATGAAATATATCTGTTTCTGGAGGGCGATTCAAAATATATTGTTGAAAACAAGAACTACTCTCTTGCTCCGGGAGATATTATAATTATACGCAAGCACGAAATGCACAGAGTTTTTCACAACAGACCCGCAAAATACAGCCGTTTTGTACTGTCGGTTTCCCCCGATTTTTTCAAAACCTGCCCCGAATACGAAAAAGCTTTTCTAAAAAGTGATACCGGCAACAAAATAAGCTCGGAAATTGTCCATTCAAGCGGTATATTTGACGCGGTTACAAGACTTCAAAAATACACCGGCGAAAGCGGCAGTATATATTCTCCCGCCGCGCGCGCCGTTGTTACCGAAATATTATACCTTATAA
>CACZTG010000287.1 GCA_902783995.1 uncultured Ruminococcus sp.
CCAGGCGTTTTCTGCCGGTATATATTCTATAAAACACTTTCCGCGCTCCGTGCTTTTCAAAAACACCAGACCATCATCAAAACGGTCCGAAAGCCACGCTTTTTTGGAAGAAACCTGAATATCGTTGTTGTTTGAAATTGCGCAGCAAATATGCTCACTTTCCAAATTGTCTTTTGTTACTCTGATATAGTCCATAACAATCTTGTATGATATATCAAAAAATATATCAATAATCTCCTTTCTCCCTTGTTTTATGCTTTTCTATATTTTATCACAGCCGAATGTTAAAGTCAATAAAAATTATAAATTAAGAGGTATGTTTTTTGAATGCACAAAAAACAATAAATGAAAAAAACCCGTAACCGCAAGGTTTCGGGCTTTTTGAGTGTTTGTAATTGTAATTTTATCTCTTTGAGAACTGTGGTGCACGACGAGCTGCTTTGAGACCGTATTTCTTTCTTTCTTTCATACGAGGGTCACGGGTAAGATAGCCGGCTTTTTTAAGTACTAATCTGTAGCTTTCTTCATCTACATTAAGAAGCGCTCTCGCAATACCGTGACGGATTGCGCCTGCCTGACCCGTGAAACCGCCGCCATGAACCTTAACAACTACGTCAAACTTGCCTTCGGTGCCTGTTGCGGCAAGAGGCTGTTTAACAATAACCTTAAGGGTTTCAAGACCGAAATAATCATCTATAGTTCTGTCATTTATTGTAATGTTACCTTTTCCGGGAATAAGTCTAACACGAGCGACAGAACTTTTTCTTCTACCTGTTCCGTAATATTGAATTGCTGCCATTGTTCTATCCCTCCTTACTTAATTTCCTGAGTCCACGCCTCAGGCTTCTGAGCTGTATGCTCATGCTCTGCGCCCTTATAAACACGAAGCCTTGTAGCAGCTTTTCTGCCTATTGTGTTATGGGGGAGCATACCTTCAATTGCATATTTAAACGCAAGCTCGGGATTTTTAGCCATAAGCTCTTTATACTGAACCATTTTAAGACCGCCAATCCAGCCGGAGTGGTGGATATGATACTTGTTTGTAAGCTTTTTACCGGTAAGCACAGCTTTTTCGGCATTGATAATAATAACGTGGTCGCCGCAATCCACATGAGGCGTGAAAGTAGGTTTATGCTTACCGCGAAGAAGCATTGCTGCAGCGGCTGCTGTACGGCCGAGCGGCTTATCTTCTGCGTCAATTATATACCATTTTCTTTCAACGTCAGCAGGTTTTGCCATATAAGTTGACATAATGTTTTTACCTCCATTTTCATTTGCCGTATCATACGGCACAAATAATTTAAAATCATTTTTGACAGATAATATTATACCACGGCAGAAAGTATTTGTCAAGAGTTTTTTTGAATTTTTTTAATTTGTGTTTTAAAATCTGCTGTTTTCACACTTTTTCTTTTATTTTCTCTTGTTTTCTCGTGAGGCAAATTAATTTTTGCGTTATTTTTTTCTTGACAATCTGCACTTTTGTATAGTATAATAAATTTATAATCTATGCGCAGGCTGCAATCTGTCCGGGGCTCTGATTCCCCCTCAGCAAAGCAGGAGCGTTGCTCCGGCCTGAAAATCACAAAAGAGGTGTAATTATAATGAAAAAAATTGTTTCTATGGTTTTGGTATTATGTGTTGTTATGAGCTTTATAAGTGTATATGCAGACGGAATGGAAGGCAAAACTTACACGTTTGACTCGGTAAAATCCACTGCTGTTTTCAGCAGCGAAGGAACGCATAAGAACTTAAAAGGTGTTGATATACTTTTATTTGACGCGCCGGTTAAAATGACAATTTCAGGTGATGCTCTTAACGGTATGCTTTGTGAAATAAATGTGACGCTTTTAAATGATACGGATTTTGAATGTATGCTTCCCGAAAATATGGCGTTGGCATCAAAAATATTTAATGAAGGAAATTTTCCCGAAACGGAGATACCGGAAGGAGCATATCTTCTTTTCCTTGACTCGGCTGCGGGAGGGTATTCAACGCTTATAATTATTGTCGGTGAGCCTGAAATATACAGTATCAAATCCGCTTTGGGTGAAAACGTCAAGGTCAGCCCGTGGGCGGAAGGTGAGCTTTTGCAGGCGCATATGGGAAAAATAATTACAGATGAACTTAAAGCAAACGGTGATTTTGTGAGAAATATTACAAGAGGCGAATTCGCGCATATTATTGCTCTTGTTCTTTCAAATTATGCGGATTATAATAAATACGCCGATATTATTGGTGAGGATTATACTTTTAAATTTAACGATACAAAAGGCGATTTGAAGATAGAGTTTGTAAGTTATTTCGGAATTATAAACGGTATTGCGGAAGGTGTTTTCGACCCTGACGGTGAGCTCACCCGTGAGCAGGCGGCAACAATGCTTGCGAGAATGTTGACCGTTTTAAGCCCTGATTTTAAAGTAAATACAGTTGATATATTTGCGGACGATGCGCTTATAAGCGATTGGGCAAAAGAAAGTGTGTATAAAATTGCCGGCGTAAAAGATACTTTGGCAGGATATGCCGTTATGGGCGGCGTAGGAGCCGGATTGTTTTCACCCCGGACGGGATACACGGTTGAACAGGCACTTATATCCGTTAAAAGGTTGTTTTACACGGTTTCCTGATAAATTAAATAAAAGCAAAAGCGCCCTTCGACAGGGCGCTTTTGCTTTTATTTATATCATATAATTATCAATGTAGCTTCTTTTATCAAGTATATCCTGCAAGGTTATGCCGTTTAGATATTTATATATCACGTCATTTAAGCCTTTCC
>CACZTG010000288.1 GCA_902783995.1 uncultured Ruminococcus sp.
CCTTTTAAAAATTCAGGCGTTACATCATTGCCGTCCTTTGCGAGCACTCTGCCGCTGCCGTTTATAACGTCGGCGCCGCAGAAGCCGCTTTCAATCTCGGACGGCGCCCTCGGAACGGAAAGTCCGCCCTCACATTCGGGGCAAATAAGCACAACCTCCTCGTCCGAAAGCTTTTCTTGAAGCTTTTTACGCAAATTGTTTCCGCCGTTATATTTGCAATTTTCACCCCAAAGACATTTACTGACAAAAACCATATTTTGCTGTTCCTCTCTTGATTTTTTGCTTATTCTGTGTTAAAATATAAATATTACCATAATTATAAAAAGGCGTGAAATATATGGCTGAAAAAGCAAATTTCAAAACAAACGCGATAAGAATTCTCGAAAGTATGAAAATCAATTACACACTTCACAAATACGAGCACGGCGATGAATTTTCCGGCGGGCTTGAAATTGCCGAAAAGCTCGGTCAAAAACCCGAACAAGTTTTTAAAACCATCGTTACACACGGTCAAAGCCGCGAAAATTACGTCTTTATCCTTCCCGTAAACAAGGAAATAAACTTTAAAGCCGCCGCACGTACAGTCGGTGAGAAAAGCGTTGAAATGATTAAGCTCACCGACCTTACAAAAATTACCGGATATATCCGCGGCGGCTGTTCGCCAATCGGTATGAAAAAGAAATTCCGTACCGTAATTGACGAAAGCTGCATGAGCTTTGACACTATTATGGTAAGCGCGGGGAAAATCGGCTATCAGATGGAGCTTGCTCCCGCCGACCTTATCCGCGCGGCGGAATGTGACGTCGCCGCCATAACGCAGGATTAAATCTGTTTTTTTACAATGGAATAATCATCACCGAAACGAAAATACGGGCAGACGCTTTTTTTCTGCCCGAAAAGCCTTGCCGCTTCATCTTCGTCCATATCAATTCCGCAGATATATTCATCAAATTCCTCATCGTATGTATAATTCATACAATTTTCACAGTCTGCCCGCATTTCACATTTTCTCCCTGTCATAAACCGCTCTTTCGCCGCCTATAAACTTCGGTCTTGTCCTTGCGCACACAAGGTTTGCCTCACCGATTTTTTTTATGCTGAGTCTTACCGGCACCGCAACCTCAGCAAGATGCATACCGATAAGAGTATCACCGATATCCATACCGGCGCGCGCGCGGATTTTTTCCACAGCGACAGGCTCTTTAAACGTTTCATACGCACTTACCGCGAGAGAACCGCCTGCCTTTATTTGGGGCACAACATTTACCGGCTCAAGGTTATATTTTTCGGCACATTTTCTTTCAATAATAAGTGCGCGGTTAAGATGCTCGCAGCACTGTGCGGCAACAAAAACGCCATGCTTTTCCGCCTCCCGGTAAACAGCCCCAAAAACGGCTTTCGAAAGGTCGCAGGTAGAAAAAGTGCCTATTTTGTGTCCCGCTATTTCGCTTGACGAACAGCCTATAACAAGGATATCGCCCTCTTTAAGCTTTGCGACCTCAAACAGCTCCTTTACTGCTGCCGATGCCTGTTTTTCAATTTCTTTAAGCATTACAAATCAACTCTATTCCTTATTTTTCCGCTTAAAAAAGCGGAAATATTTTTTTCAATTTCATTAAGGCAGCGTACTCTCGCTTCATACGCGCCCCACCCCATATGCGGCGTAAGACAGACATTCGGTAAATCCATAATTTTGTAAAACGGGTGTCCCGCCTGCAGCGGCTCAACCGAATATACATCTGTGCCAAAACCGCCTATTTTGCCGTTTAAAACGGCCTCCGCAACTGCCGCTTCATCCGTAACGGCTCCTCTGGCGGCATTTATAAGTATAGCGGTTTTTTTCATTTTTTTAAGCCTTTCCGCATTAATAAGGCTCTCTGTTTCGGGTGTAAGCGGAACGTGCAGCGAAATTATATCCGACTTTTCGCATATTTCATCAACCGAGACGCATGTATATTTTTTGCTCGGCGTGCGCTTGTTCACAATTACCTCGCAGCCGAAAGCCTTCGCGATTTCCGCAACTCTGCCGCCGATATTTCCGCCGCCTATAATTCCCCACGTTTTTCCGCAGAGCTCATAAAACTGCGGTTCAAGATGGTTTTGAATACCGCTTTTTGTATATGCGCCGCTTTTTACAAAATCGGTATATTCTTTCAGATGGTTCGCTATCGCAAGCGCCATAGTAAAAGTAAGCTGCGCAACGCTGTCCGTGGAATATCCGGTGACATTACATACGGCAATGCCTCGCTCCCTGCAATAAGCAATATCAACGTTGTCAAACCCTGTCGCGAAAACGCAGATAAGTTTTAGGTTTTTCGCGTTTTTAAGGCTCTTTTCG
Organism: uncultured Ruminococcus sp.; assembly: GCA_902783995.1. The sequence goes on from CACZTG010000288.1 coordinate 2,339, forward strand.
TTCATTTTCGTTTTGTTTATTATGGCAATATCGCAGTCCGCAAGCACATCGCCCACTTTTTCCTGAGGCGTGTATCCGAGAATCCTGACCTTGCCGAATTTTTCAAGCACGGAAAAATCAAGCCCTTTTCCGAGAGTATCGCTGTCCGGTAAAACAATGTTCATTATAATCTGTTCCAATCTGTTTGTTTTTCATATATATTTTAACACAAAAAAACAATAAAATCAATAGCTTTTCTCTGCTTCAACAAGCATAAG
>CACZTG010000289.1 GCA_902783995.1 uncultured Ruminococcus sp.
TGGAAAGCGTCAAAAGGAGAGATACAAAGAAGCGATATATATATGGGCGAATATGTTGATGCGAGAAAAAGTCTCGGTAACTTTTCGGCAGTCGGCTATGATGATTCTGGGTGGGAATATGCGGAAGAAGCAAAATTTAAATTTTCAAGAAATTTGTATCTTGAAAAGGTTAAAATACCGCCTGTGAGAGTGAAACATATCTTTAAGGCGACAAAAATATCGGAAGCAAGAAATACCGCAATTTATGATATCGGTCAAAATATAGCAGGAGTTTTGCGTTGTAAAGTAAAAGGTGAAGCGGGGGCAAAAATTGTTCTACGCCATGGCGAGATTTTAGATGACGGAAAGCTTTATACCGATAATTTACGCAAAGCGGAAGCAACAGACACATATATTTTATCGGGAAATCCGGATGGTGAAATGTTCAGGCCGTTATTTACTTATCACGGATTTCAATACGCTGAAATAAGCGTGTTCGGTGATGTTAAGGTTTTAGACGTAAATGCGGAAGCCATGCATACCGATGTTGAAAATGTCGGGTGCTTTAGCTGTTCGGACGAGACAGTAAATAAAATTTTTTCAAACGCCATGTGGAGTTTAAAAGGAAATCTTTTCAGTGTGCCGACGGATTGTCCGCAAAGAGATGAACGCCTTGGCTGGACAGGCGACGCACAAATATTTTGCCGCAGCGCGATGTTTAATATTTACGCAAAGGATTATTATGCAAAATATCTTGCCGATATAAGGGACGCACAGCTCGGCAACGGAGCCGTTCCTGCCGTTGCGCCGCTTCCGAGAGTAGGATTCTACGCTTACAGCGGAAGGAACGCTTGCGGCGGCTGGAGTGAAGCCGGGGCTGAAATAACCTATAACCACTATATGATGTACGGTGATAAAAAGGTTATTTTTGATAACATATCTTCAATTAAAAGACTTCTGGATTACTATGAAGATGACAGCTTTGAATACCTTCGAGACGGAAAAGATTCTTACGGCGACTGGCTGTCGGCAGGAGAGGAAACCGATAAGTCGCTTGTGACAAATGCGTACTTTGCAAGGGCGGCTTATATAGCTTATAGGTTATGCGATATAATAGGCGATGGAGAAAAAGATAAATACAAAAAATTATACGAAAATATAAAATCGGCGTTCAGGCAAAAGTATTATACTAACGGACGGCTTGTTTCGGATACGCAGACCGCATATGTGTTATCATATAAATCAGGGTTAATAGAATCACATGAAACGAAGGATAATTTAGCAAGGAAAATAGCAGAAAACGGCGGACATTTAACCTGTGGATTTTTAGGCATACGATTTTTGCTCCCCGCATTATGCGACCTCGGTATGCAGGATACAGCTTATGATATACTAACGCAGCGGACATTCCCGGGGTGGGGATACTCTGTGGTAAACGGAGCGACAACAATCTGGGAACATTGGGACAGCAATTCAAAAGATAATCTTAAGGGTATGAATTCGTTTAATCATTACTCGCTCGGCTCATGTGTTGAATGGTTATATGAATATTGCCTTGGAATTACTGTTTCGGAAGAAACGGCAGGCTTTGACAAAATCAGAGTAAAGCCGTATCTTGATGTCAGCGGAAAGATAACCTCGGCAAGAGGGTTTTACAATACACATAAAGGTAAAACAGAAATTATGTGGGAAAGGCTTGACGGCTTCTTTGTGTATGAAATAAAGCTTCCTCGCAGTACAGAGGCAGAATTTGATTTTAATGCGCTTAAAATACAAAAAAAAGAAGTTACGGACGGAACGATAAAATTTATATTGGAATATTAAAAAATCTCGGAATGTGAATTATACATTCCGAGGTTTTTTTATGCAATTATTTATTTTGGTTTCCGCATATTTTTATATATTCAGTCAGCTTATCAGGGAAATTAACCGTCATTCCGTCACAGCCGGCATCATAAGCCTGTTTCATAAGATTTGTGTCATATACGCCCCATGCACGGACATTAAAGCCCATGGTATGCCATTTTTTCACA
>CACZTG010000290.1 GCA_902783995.1 uncultured Ruminococcus sp.
CTCGCTGTCGCTTGGTTGCCTACCAACCTTTTTCGGGTATGCGCCTTCGGCGCTTCTTTATTATGTAGGAACTCACCTGAATTCGAGATAATTTCCGAAATAACAAAAATGATACATTATACCCACGCCTGCAGATGGAGCTTCGTTCAAAAGCTTTTTTATCAAATACTGTAAAAATGAGGACTGTTGCGCTTGCAACAGTCCTCATTTTTTTACTTTTATTTTGTTGTAATATGCTTCATCACCACATACTGTCATAGTTTGTAATTATACTTGCTATTGCCGCACCGAAAACAGTAAACACCAAAATGGTCAGGATAATGCTTATGGCTGTGAGTATAAGCTTTGCCTTTGCCCAATTTCTGAAGGTTTCGTCTTTTGTATTGTCGCCCATCCATACAAAAAGCATAATTAAATATACAAGCCCGCCCACAATCGGGATAAACGGAATAAGCATACGACCTATCCAGCCGCCTATACCCATGTGCTGAGGCTGATAATAACCTATCCCCTGCGGCGGCATACCGCCTGCCATATTATTGCTTTGATTTACGTTGCTACTTACCGCGTCTTGCTGCGGCGCTGCGGCAGATGCATCTGTGCGTACTCCGCAATTTGTGCAGAAAGCAACGTTATCGGGAATTTCCGCTCCGCATTTTTTGCATATCATTTTCATTTCATCCTTTCGTTTCTTATTTTAAAAAATTAAAGCTCATTTATGTATCTGCAAGCCGCAAGTGCTGCCGAAGTGCCGTCCGCCGCCGCTGTTGTAAGCTGACGAATATGCTTGCTTCTGCAATCACCGGCGACAAATATGCCCGGCGTTTTTGTTATGCAGCTTTCATCGGAATCAAAATACCCGTAGCTGTTTAAATCGGCAAGCGTTTTAAACGGCTCGTTTTCGGGAATAAGCCCTATTGCCACGAAAAGCCCGTCACAGGAAATTTCCTGTTTCTCAAGGGTATCTCTGTTTTCGATTTCAACGCCGCAAAGCCCTCCGTCATTTGTTATAAAACGGTTGATTTTTATATTTGTTATTCCCTTAACGTTTTGTCTTGTAAAAAGCACATCTTGCAAGCGCTGTTCACCTGTATATTCCGGTAAATCCTGCAAAACTGTAACTTCTTTACATTTTTCCGAAAGAAGAATCGCTTCCTGAAGCGCCGAGTTCCCTCCCCCGGCAACACAAACCGTTTTACCCGCGTAAAAATCTCCGTCACATACAGCGCAGAAGGATATTCCTTCACCGATAAGCTCGTCCTCTCCGGGGAGCCCCAGCATACGGTGACGAACACCTGTCGCGATTATCACGGCTTTTGATTCATATTCCCCGCCTTCTTCGGTTATTACAATTTTTCTATCCGCTTCCGATTTTATTTCGGTAACAGTTTCAATTTCAATTTCCGCTCCCTGCGCCAGAATTTGCTCCATAACGCTGTCCGCAAACTCGTTGCCGCTCATGGATAAAGTGCCGGGATAGTTTTCAACCTTGGGCGAATGAGTTATCTGACCGCCAAAGCCGCTTTTTTCTATTACAAGAGCTGTTTTTCCGTTACGAAGCGCATAAAGCGCCGCCGTCATACCGGCAGGACCTCCGCCGACAACTATTATATCATACATAGAAACACAAAACCTTTCGCATTTTTAAACTTAGCCTGATGGCGTCATTAGGCTAGGGCTGTGACAAAATGCACAGCCCCTTTTCTGTACTTCATATTTTAATTCTGCATAAGCCAGCCCTTGATTTCGGAAACTCCGCGATATTTTTCGAATGAATCCCCGTTTGTGAGAACAAGTGTGGGAGCCTGCTTTATACCGTATTTTTCCACAAGCTCTTTTTCTTCGTTTGCGTTAAGTGCCGTATATTTTATACCTGCCTTTTCAAGTAACGCGCCTGCCGCCTTACAGTTGGGACAAGTCGGCGTTTTAAATAATATTGCGCCGCAGTTATCATTTGAAATTTCAACCGTTTCGCCCGCAGCCGAAACGCTAACAGGCTCGTCAACGGGTGCCGGATTCGGCCCTGTATGGTTAAGCTTCGACTTGCCTATATCATATACCTTACGGTCTTTATATTCCTGCGCTTTACCGTCGTTCCAATTCTGAATAGGACGGTAATAGCCGGTAATACGGCTGTAAATTTCCGTTTTCTGTCCGCAAACCGGGCATATACCCTGCTCACCCGTCAAATAGCCGTGGTCTTTACATACCGAATATGTAGGTGACATTGTGTAATACGGAAGCTTATAGTTTTCAGCAATTTTACGCACAAGATTTGCGGCTGCTTTCCAATCGGGAAGCTTTTCGCCAAGGAAGGCATGGAAAACCGTACCCGAGGTGTAAAGTGTCTGCAAATCGTCCTGAATATCAAGCGCCGAGAAAACGTCCTCCGTATATCCCACCGGAAGATGAGACGAATTTGTATAATACGGCTCGCCGTTCATGTTTGCGGTAATAATATCCGGGAAATCTTCCTTGTCGTGCTTAGCGAAACGATACGTTGTCGATTCTGCCGGCGTTGCTTCAAGATTGTAAAGGTCGCCGTATTTTTCCTGATAATCGGACAAGCGCTCACGCATATGATTAAGCACGTCACGTGTAAAGCGCTGAGCTTTTGCGTCCGTAAGGTCCACCCGAAGCCATTTTGCATTCAGACCAACCTCATTCATACCGATTAAGCCTATTGTTGAAAAATGGTTCGCAAACGTGCCGAGATAGCGCTTTGTATAAGGATAAAGTCCCTGTTCAAGCAGCTTTGTTATTACTGTTCGTTTCGTTTTAAGGCTGCGTGCCGAAATATCCATAAGGTTATCAAGCCTTGCGTAAAAATCTTTTTCATCTTTGGCAAGATAAGCAATTCTCGGCATATTAATCGTAACAACGCCGATTGAACCTGTTGATTCACCCGAGCCGAAGAAACCGCCCGATTTTTTGCGAAGCTCACGAAGGTCAAGCCTAAGACGGCAGCACATTGAGCGCACATCGCTCGGCTCCATATCGGAGTTTATATAGTTCGAGAAA
>CACZTG010000291.1 GCA_902783995.1 uncultured Ruminococcus sp.
AATATATTAAAAATGGAGGAAAAATAAAATGAGTGAAAATATTCAGACAATTATTGACACTATAAAAGGCATGACAATGCTTGAATTATCAGAGCTTGTTAAAACAATCGAAGAAGAATTCGGCGTATCGGCAGCAGCTCCCGTTGCAGTAGCGGCAGCAGGCGCAGCAGGCGGCGCAGCAGAAGAAAAAACAGAATTTGACGTTATTCTTGCTGAAGCAGGCGCTAATAAGCTTGCTGTTGTTAAGGCTGTTAAGGACGTTGCGGGTCTTGGTCTTAAAGAGGCTAAAGAGCTTGTTGACAACGCTCCCAAAACAATTAAAGAAGCAGCTTCTAAAGATGACGCTGAAGCTATCAAGGCTAAACTCGAAGAAGCAGGCGCTAAGGTTGAGCTTAAATAATTAAAGCTTTTAAAATGTCTGAAGCAACCGCAAACAAATTTTGCGGTTGCTTTCAGAGCGCTGACAAACTCGGTCTAACGCAAGCAATTTTATTATTATAGAATGAAAATGCTTTTTATCTGTTTTTTTATTTATTTGTATGTTAGAGGCGCGGTTTTCTATGAAACCGCGCCTCTGCTTGCTTTCCGCCCTTTAAACCTCTACCGTACCTTTGTACGCCGACGAGATTTAAAGGACGAAATATACCTTCGTTTGGTCAGCCTCTGTTCAGCTTAATGACTTTGTCATTAAGCTGAAGCAACCGCTGATAAATTTTGCGGTTGCTTTTTTTATATTGGCGCTTAGACATAGAAATAACCTCCCCGTTATACCCGGCTGTGACAGATATTTTTTGTCACAGCTCTTTTTTTGTCATTATTGGCACAAGACACGAATATTATATTATAGTCAGCTTTAAAAAGGATGTGCTTAACTTGAAGTTCCTTTCAGGTTAATCCTTCGGCAAATAAAAAAGCGCGTGCGGTTTTTCCTCACATACGCTCGGAAACGCACATGCGCATTAAAAATCTCTTTTCGGTCCTTGCTCCGCTGATAAGAGATTAGTTTAAATTACTTTTAGAGCCGAAGCGGAGCGGCGGAATGGAGATTTTTATGAAAATTTTTGTATTATCAAAGGATACTCTTATTATTTACGGGCTTGTAATTCTGGTTCTGGTCGGAATGTTTACTGTGGGGACAATGAGCGAATCGGTTATGACCAACGCCGGTGTACCTGACAACATACCCATATACAGGGTAAACACAGATGAGAAAAAAATAGCGCTTACTTTTGACGCGGCATGGGACGACAACGATACCGACGAGCTGATGGCGGTACTTGATAAAAACGGCGCCAAGGCAAGTTTTTTTGTTGTCGGAGGTTTTATTGACAGATATCCCGAAACGGTAAAGAGATTTTACGACAGCGGACACGAAGTGCTTAACCATTCGGACACCCATTTACATATGACACAGCTCAATAAAGAACAGATTTTAAAGGAAATCGTAAATTGTGAGGAAAAAATTAAAAATGTTACGGGAGAGTCAAAAAAGCTTTTCCGCGCGCCTTACGGCGATTATAACGAGGAGGTTACGGGGCTTGCGAAGGACGCGGGATATAAGACTGTTCAGTGGGACGTTGACAGCCTTGACTGGAAGGATTTATCGGCTGAAGAAATAAGTGCCAGAGTAATCGGAAACGTTAAAAACGGTTCAATAATCCTGTTTCATAACGGCGCGGAAAACACCGTCGAAGCTCTTGAAAATATTCTTCCGAAGCTTAAAGAGCAGGGATATGAGTTTGTAAAAGTCGGTGACCTTATATATCATGAAGATTATACCGTCGATAAAAACGGCGAACAGTCGTCATATTAGGAAAGGAATGGGAAAAATGGTGGAATTTCAAAACAACAATGAGGCGACTGCAATAGGCAGAGCGGTAGCAGAGCCGGCTTTCAGTCATAATCATTTTGATGAAAATTTTTATAATCTTGAAATTGAAGTACCGAGACTCAGCGAAAACAGCGATACAATAAATGTTATAATTTCGGAAAAGCTTTATGATATCGGCAGTATAGAGACGGGAGATATTTACGAAATTCACGGACAGTTCCGCTCTTACAATAATTACAGCGGAAACGGCAACAGGCTTGTTTTGGTGCTTTTCGCGAAAGAAATCCTTTTGAGAGAGAAAAGCGTTTTTCTTGAGGATTTACAGCCAAATTATATACATTTAAACGGTTACATATGCAAAGAGCCTGTTTATCGAACAACTCCGTTCGGACGAGAGATAACCGATTTGCTTGTCGCGGTAAACCGTTCTTACGGTAAATCCGATTACATCCCCTGCATTGCGTGGGGGCGAAACGCGAAATATTCATCAAAGCTTAAGGTCGGAGATAATGTTGATATAAGGGGAAGAATGCAAAGCCGTGAATATCAGAAAAAACTTGAGGACGGCGAAACGGTAACAAAAAAAGCGTTTGAGGTTTCGGTAAGCCGGATTAATATTGTTGAAAGTCAGGTAAAATAAAGCAGGGGCTGCAACAATAAACAGCCCCTTTTGACATAAAAAGTAAAATCGTTATCTCTGAACTCTGCCGCTTCCGTCGCCGCCGGCAAGTTTTTCAACTTCATCAACACTTACAAGGTTTATATCGCCCTCTATAGAGTGTTTAAGGCAGCTTGCCGCTGTCGCGAACTCAACAGCGTCCTGACCGTTTTTGCCGGAAAGAAGCGAGTATATAAGTCCCGCGCCAAAGCTGTCTCCCCCGCCGACACGGTCAACAATATGCATAAGATAGCTCTTGCTGAAATAATATTCGCTGCCGTCGTAAAGCATAGCCGCCCATTTATTATCGTTAGCTGAAATTGAGCTGCGAAGCGTTATTGCAACATATTTAAAGCCAAAACGGTCTTTAAGCTTTTTAGCGACATCTTTATAACCTTCGTGGTTTACCTTACCTGTCGTTACATCGGTATTATCGGCTTTTATACCGAAAACATCGCTTGCATCTTCTTCGTTGGCAATGCAGACATCAACATATTCCATAAGCTTTTCCATAACCTCTCCGGCTTTTTCTCTTGACCAAAGATTTTTGCGGTAGTTAAGGTCACAGCTTACTGTTACGCCCTTTGCTTTTGCGGCTTTTACGGCTTCAAGGCAAATTGCCGCAACATTATCGCCGAGCGCGGGAGTAATGCCCGTGAAGTGGAACCAATCCACGCCGTTAAAAATTTCATCCCAGTTAAAATCCGCGCCGTCCGCTTTCGCGATAGAAGAACCCGCGCGGTCGTAAATAACCTTTGAAGGTCTTTGACTTGCGCCTTTTTCAAGGAAATAAATACCTACTCTGTCGCCTCCGCGAGCTATTTTTGAAGTATCGACACCAAAGCGTCTTAAAGTATTTACGGCAGCCTGCCCGATTTCGTGTTTCGGAAGCTTTGTTACAAAAGCTGCGTCAAGACCGAAATTTGAAAGCGATACGGCAACATTAGCCTCGCCGCCGCCATAGACAACTCCAAACTTGTCAGCCTGAATAAAACGGTAATATCCTTCCGGAGCAAGCCTTAACATAATTTCACCAAAAGTGACAACTTTTTTCATTTTATATCATTTCTCCTTTTAAAATTATTTTTGAAGCAAATGTACGGCAAAGCCGCCAAATTCCTCTTTAAGATAAGCAAATTTCAAATGACCTTTATCATCATATTTCTTTGTTTCCTCAATAAACTCAACGCCTCTTAATTCAAGATAATGCACAGCGCGGTCAAGATAATTTGTTTTTATTGCGATATGACCGTTTTTGCCGTAGTACGGCGATTTCATAATTTCAATGTATTTATCTGCAAAGAATGAACCGGTTTTCTCAATTTTTTCAAAGCCGAATACAGCTTCAAACATTTTAGCGACTTTTTCGGCTTTTTCGGCATTTTCTTCGTTTATACCAATATGAGCAAGCTCAAAGCCAAGCATTGTCTTTACCGCTTCGCGTGTCATATCACGGATTGTATCCCATTCACCTGCAGCAATAAGCGAATCCTTAACCATCCAACTGCCGCCGCAAGCAATAATTTTCGGAAAATCAAGATATTCACAAAGATTTTTTGCGTTTATTCCGCCGGTCGGCATAAATTTTACATTAACATAAGGAGCCGACATCGCTTTTATCATTGAAAGTCCGCCTGCGGCTTCCGCAGGGAAAAACTTAACAACATCAAGCCCAAGCGCGATTGCCGCCTCAATATCACTCGGATTTGAGCAGCCGGGAGTTACGGGCACACCTTTATCTATACAATATTTAACAACAGTGGGGTTAAGACCGGGACTTACGATAAATTTTGCGCCGGCAGCTGTTGCCCTGTCAACCTGCTCTGTTGTAAGCACTGTACCTGCGCCGACAAGCATTTCGGGATACGCATTGCTTATGAGAGAAATTGCTTCTTCCGCCGCATCTGTCCGGAAAGTAACCTCCGCGCAGGGAAGTCCCCCGTCAATAAGAGCTTTCGCGAGCGGTACGGCGCCTTTCGCGTCATCAATTTTAACAACAGGAACAATTCCTATGCTGCTTATTTTTTTTAAGACATCATTCATTGTTTTATACGACCTTTCTTTTGATAATGTTTTGACAAAATTGTAAAATATTGCCATATACCCTCATTGTATATTATATCACTACAATCGTTTTTTGTCAATACAATTTTTTACTTTGTTTTGTCAAAAAATTTAAAGGGAATTATTGTTTTATGTCGAATAGAGAAAATAAAAACGGAAAGCATCGGAGGATTTTAAAAAATGGAAACTTTTGATATGTCCGAAAACGCGGAAACCTTGAAAATATGCGAAAAATGGTATAAAAAACTCGGCTTTCCGACAGAATTTGACGCCGAATTTTATGACGCGTTAAAGAAAATCCAAATTTCCGAAACAACAAATATCCATGACTACGATTTAACAGAACAAGATGGCAAGCGCAATTTCTTGGCGTTTCTTTATATGTGCGAGGGGCTTGACCGAAAATATATCGAAAAAGGTATTGCAAAACAAATACTTTTTGATACACTTAAAGATCTTGTAAGGTGGACAAAGGTTTGGAGCGATATAAAAGGCGAGTTGTATCTTGGTGAGCTAAAATGGCTGTCACTTATTATGAAAATGGAGCTTTTTCGTATCGGAGAGCTTGAATTTATTGCCAAAAAAAGCACCTGTGCCTGTCCGGAGCTGGGGCTTATGCCGGGAGATAACACTGTTGAAGTGCATATTCCTGAAAAAGTGGATTTAAGTCCCGAAGCCGTTAAACGTTCATTTAAGCTCGCGGATGATTTTTACGCGAAATATTTTCCCGAATATAAATACAGTCACTATACATGTTTTTCATGGCTTCTTGACGAGGGACTTTCAAATTTTTTGGGCAGCGAAAGCAATATAGTACAGTTCCGGAAAATGTTTACTCTTGTTCAGAGTGACAGGCAAGAATCAGATTTAGCGTTACAATTTATATTCAAATGGAATACAACGCGGAACAATCTCGGAAATGCCGTTTGTACATCGGGCTTTTCAAAGAAAATCAAAGATTATGTGCTTGCGGGCGGAAAGCTTTATGTCGGCTCGGGTGTCATAAAAAAGGCATAAATAAGCACAAAAATAATATATTAAAGAAAACAGCGTACCTTTCGGCACGCTGTTTTGCTTTATTTAATGAAATTAATACTCAAGAGCCGCAAGCTTTTTATAATAAGCAAGTCTGTCAAACGCATCCTGCTTGTTCTTTGCGAGAAGCTTCTCGGCAATATCCGGGAACTGCTTAAGAAGTGAAGCGTAACGTACTTCGCCTTTAAGGAATTCATCAAAATCACCGACAGGTTCTTTGGAATCAAGAACAAACGGGTTTTTGCCTTCAAGAGCAAGGTCGGGGTTATATCTGTAAAGAGGCCAGTAACCGCACTCAACAGCAAGCTTGCCTTCAAACTGTGATTTGCCCATGCCCTTTGAAATACCGTGGTTGATACACGGAGCGTAAGCGATTATAAGCGACGGACCGTGATAGCTTTCAGCTTCCTTCATAGCTTTAAGAAGCTGATTCTGGTTAGCGCCCATACATACGCTTGCAACGTAAACATAACCGTAGGACATAGCCATAAGTCCGAGGTCTTTCTTTTTAACTCTCTTACCGGCAGCGGCAAATTTTGCGATTGCCGCAGTAGGTGTAGATTTAGACGACTGACCGCCTGTGTTTGAATAAACCTCTGTATCCATTACAAGAACGTTTACATCTTCACCGCTTGCAAGAACATGGTCAACACCGCCGTAGCCTATATCGTATGCCCAGCCGTCACCGCCGAATATCCAGATGGATTTCTTGGTAAACAGGTCGGACATTTCGTTGATTTCTTCAAGAAGCGCTTTCATTTCGCCGTCGTTTTTAGCAATAGCACCGGGAAGAGCAGCTTTGATTTC
>CACZTG010000292.1 GCA_902783995.1 uncultured Ruminococcus sp.
AAAAAATCAAATTGCTCCAAAATGTCATTAACACTTGTAACAATATAAGCTCCGTTTTTTATAAGCCTGTTTGTGCCGACAGAATTGGGGCTTGTTATATTTCCGGGTACGGCAAAAAGCTCTTTGCCTTGTTCAAGCGCAAGCTTTGCCGTTATTGAGGTGCCGCTTACCTCTTCGGCTTCAACAACTATAATGCCGTGGGATAAACCGCTGATAATTCTGTTTCGCTGCGGAAAATTCCACTTGTAAGGCGGCGTATCAAATGCAAATTCGGACATTACCTCGCCATGCTGCATTATATTTACCATTCGGGAGGCGTTTTCTTTCGGATAAACAACATTTACTCCGCAGCCGAGAACCGCGATGGTTTTTCCGCCGGCTTCAACAGCGCCGTCATGAGCCGAGGAATCAATGCCTGTTGCCATACCGCTGACAATAACAACGCCTCTTTTCGCAAGCTCATAGGCAAGGTCGTGAGCAACGGTCAGACCGTAACTGCTTGCGCGCCTGCTTCCTATAATACCTATACGCAGTTTATCATCGCCTGTTGCGTCATAAGTTCCGCGCCTGTAAATTACATATGGCGAATCATCAATATCTTTAAGGTCTTGCGGATAATTTTCGCTGTCCGGACAGACAAGAGTAATATTATATTTATCCGCTGCCGCAATCTCCTTTTCGGCGGCACGAAGGTCTTTTATAAGCAGAGCGTTTAAAAACTCTCCGTCACTTACACCCGCCTTACGCAAATCACTTTCGGACATATTATATATTTCTTCGGGAGTGTGGTCAGAGAGCAGCTTGTTCGCGCTTATGCGGCGGTTTCCCACAGCAAGCGAAAACCACAGCCAATATTTTATGTTATCCGTAGTATTCATAATATCATTCCTTTAAAAGGGCTTAAAGCTTTTTTCTTTTGCGGCGCGCTTCATATATAATAATGCCTGCCGCAACGGCAACATTAAGCGATTCGATTTTTCCGTCAATCGGAATTTTTATGAAATCATCACACATTTTTTTTACGTCATCGCTCATACCGAAAGCTTCGCTGCCCATAACAATAACCGAAGGACTTGAAAAATCGGCGTCCGAGTAGATTTCCGCGTCCGACATACGTGTTCCGATAATTTTATATCCGGCATTTTTTAAGGCTTTAAGCGATTTTACATTATCGTAAGATGTAAAAGACGGCACGTTAAAAACCGAGGACATTGTACTGCGTATGGTTTTGGGATTGTACAAATCAACCGTTCCCGTACCGCATACAAGGGCACCGCCGCCGGACGCGTCAAGAGTACGTATTATTGTACCGAGATTTCCGGGGTCGGAAATACCGTCGCTGAAAACAACAAGAGGATATTTTTCGGGCAAAAGCTCCGCAAAGCTTCTCTCCGGAATTTTAACCTCCGCCATAACGCTTTGAGGGTTTGAAGTATCGCTTATATATCTAATTACATTATCAGTCATACGCAGAACATCGCCGTCATATGCAAAACTTTTGTGATTTTCGCCCAAAATAAGCTTTATCGGGCGTATTCCGTAAGAAAGCATATCGGTAACGGGACGTTCACCTTCAAGAACAAAGCAGCCCTGTTTATCTCTGTATTTTTTCAAAGTCTGAAGCTTTTTTAAATGCTTAACATAGGCATTTGAAGTACTTGTTATGGTTTTTTCCATTTATTTCCTCCGTTTTGCAGCTGCATTTTGTATTATACAATATATTTCAAAAAAAATCAAGTAAATTTTTTAAGATGTGTGTTTTATGCAAAAACACACGCAGGAAAAAGCTTCCGAGACGTGTGTTATTTGTTTTTAAAGAAGCGGTATGCCGTTTTCTTCACATTTTTTTACAGTTTCCGCATCCCAGATACTTGACTGAACTTCGCCGATATGAGCACAGCCCATCATAAGCATACAAAGCCTTGATTGACCGATGCCTCCGCCTATTGTCAGAGGAAGTTCGCCGCCTAAAAGCATTTTATGGAAGGGAAGGGCTTCTCTTTCGGTACAACCGGCAATTGCAAGCTGTTTTTTAAGAGAGACCTCATCAACCCTTATACCCATTGACGACACTTCAAAAGCACATTTTAAAACGTCGTTCCAAAACATAATATCGCAGTTAAGCTCCCAGTCGTCATAATCGGGCGCTCTGCCGTCGTGCGGCTTGCCGGAACGCAATGCGCCGCCTATCTGCATAATGCACGCCGTTTTATGCTCCTTTAAATACTCATTTTCACGTTCATGCGGAGTAAGAAACGGATACATATCCTCAAGCTCCTGCGAGGTTATAAACGAAACATCTCTTGAAAGCTTTACTTTAAGCTGCGGGAAATGCACATAAAGACGCTCTTTAACATCGCAAATTGCGCCGACAATTGTGTTTACAATAAGCTTTAAATAATCTGTATTGCGGTTTTCGCGTGTAATAATTTTTTCCCAGTCCCACTGGTCAACATAAACCGAATGGAGATTATCAAGCTCCTCATCG
>CACZTG010000293.1 GCA_902783995.1 uncultured Ruminococcus sp.
CCTGTTGCAAGGGGTAATCTGCCTCACAAGAGCAATGATAACGATGATGACAGCAAATTCTCCTGTGTTTTGGAATAAAAAGTAAAGAGGATAAAATAATGAAAAAAATTGCAACAGAAAACAATATCGGTCTTTCGCGGTATTTAACGCCCCTATCTGTATGGGCGCTTGCGGTAGGAACAAGCGTCGGTTGGGGTTCGCTTGTTGTGACCGGAAACACCTATCTTGCCAAAGCAGGACCGCTCGGAAGTGTGTTAGGAATTATAATCGGCGGACTTGTCATGCTTCTAATCTGCAATAATTACAGCTATATGGCAACACGCTATCCTGACGCGGGCGGTATTTATTCATATACGAAAAATGTCTTCGGATATGACAGGGCATTTCTTGTTGTATGGTTTACCACAATAGTATATATTTCAATGTTTTGGGCGAATGCAACATCAATTCCCTTGTTTGCAAGGTATTTCTTTGGTAATACATTCAGGTTCGGGTTTCTTTATACCATTTTCGGATATGATGTTTATTTCGGCGAGGTGCTTTTGACTTTAGCGGCAATAATACTTATCACTATGCTGTGTATAAAAAGCAAAACAGCGGCTGCGCATATTATGACAGGTATGGTTATCATATTTGTACTTGGAATATCAATATGCTTTGGTGTAGCAATCTTCAAAAATGCAGGCTTTGGGAGGGTTTTTTCGCCTGCTTTTGTTCCTGATAGTTTGCCGTTTGCACAAGTTTTGCACATTGTATTTATTTCGCCTTGGGCATTTATAGGATTTGAAAATATTACCCACTCTGCTGAGGAATTTAAGTTTGAAAACAAAAAGATACATAGTATTCTGATTATTTCGGTAATAACAACAACTCTTTTATATGTTTTTGTGACGCTTTTGTCCGTTACCGCGTATCCTGCGGAATATTCAAGCTGGCTGGAATATATACGGGATCTCGGCAATTTAAGCGGTCTTAAAGGTCTTCCTGCATTTTATGCGGCAAGCTATTATATGGGAAACACAGGTGTTGTAATATTGTCCCTGTCCTTGCTTTCTCTGGTAATTACCAGCCTTATAGGAAATTTGCGGGCTTTAAGCAGACTGTTTTATGTGGTGTCAAAGGACTATATTCTTCCAAAACGATTTTCCGTTCTGAACGAAAAGCAAATTCCATCTCGTGCAATGCTCCTTGTAGCGGCTATATCTATGATTATTCCATTCTTTGGGCGTACTGCTATTGGCTGGATTGTTGATGTGACAACAATCGGGTCTACGCTGATTTACGGGTTTGTATCTGCGGCAGCTTACAAGGTTGCAAAAACAATGGGAGATAAAAAAGAAAAAATAACAGGCATTTTGGGTACAGTCATTATGATCCTATTTGCCGCATACCTGATTTTGCCGGATTTATTTACATTCAGTATTCTTGAAACGGAAACATATTTCCTCTTAATACTCTGGTCGATTTTAGGATTCATATATTTTCATCGGATTATATCTAAGGATCATGCACGGCGCTTCGGTAAAGCGATTATCGTATGGATTGCAATTCTTTCGTTTGTCGTGCTTATGGCACTTATATGGACAAACCGTATTGAAGAGGGCGCAGTAAAAAGCGCTATAACAAGCGTGCAGAGCTATTATGAAGGTAATGCTGACAAAGTAACTCTGGCAATGGAAAAGAGTGAATTTATTGAAAAGACGATTGCCAATGTGCATAAAATGGACCTTCTGAGTATGTTTGTTGTTATAGGATTATTTGCTATTGCTCTTGGTATAATGCTTTTTAACCATATTTCAATGCAAAAATGGGAGGGAAAAGCTATTGAGGAGCGCGATAGGGCAAGAGATGCGGCAAACAAAGACGCTCTTACAGGAGTCAAAAGCAAGCGTGCATTCTTTGATACTGAACTTGAAATGGATGATAAAATAGAACACGGCGAAATAAAACAATTTGGCATTATTGTCGGCGATGTGAACGGATTGAAGTATATCAACGATACATTAGGGCATCAAGCGGGAGATAAATACATTTGTGATGCCTGCACAATGATTTGTGAACATTTCAAACACAGCTCGGTGTTCAGAATTGGCGGAGATGAATTTGTCATACTTCTTGAAGGGCGCGATTATGATGAACGCAATGCGTTAATTACGGATATAAACGAAAAGATAGAAAAGAATATAGGCACAACGAATGTCGTTATTTCGCTTGGGATTTCGGAATTTGATCCTGCGGAGGACGAAAAATTCCACTCGGTTTTTGAAAGAGCCGATAAAATGATGTATCAAAGAAAGACAGAGCTTAAAGAAATGGGCGCAATAACAAGACAGTAATGAGTAGGTGAGTAATATAATGAAAGAAAAAAATGCACAATTTAGCTCAGTGGAAGAAAAAAAGAGCATACTCCTTGTTGAAGATGATTTTATTAACCGTGAAATTTTAAGCGCTATTTTGAGTGAAATATACGATATAATTGTAGCAGAAACCGGTGAAGAGGCGCTTGAAATAATCAGTCATAGATATGATACAATCAGTATTATGCTGCTTGACTTGAATTTGCCGGGAATAAGCGGGTATGATGTTTTAAAGCGGCTCAAAGCCGATAACGCATATTCCCGTATTCCGATTATTGTTGTGACTGCTGACAGCGAAGCAGAAGTAGAATGTCTGAATTTGGGCGCAATCGACTTTATTCCAAAGCCGTATCCTCAGCCAAAGGTAATTTTAGCCCGTATTCTCCGCACGATTGAATTGTCGGAGGACCGTGATACCATTCGTTATACCGAAAGAGATAATCTTACGGGCGTATATAACAAAGAATTTTTTTACCGTTATGCGTCGCAGCTTGACATTTATCATCATGATGAGCCTTATGACGCAATCGTACTTGATGTAAACCGTTTCCATACCATAAATGCAAGATACGGAAAGGCGTATGGGGACAGCATCTTGAAAAAAATAGCGGAAAAAGCAGTTGAATCTGTAAGAAATATCGGAGGAATTGTATGCCGTAGTGACGCAGACTCATTTATGATATACTGTCCGCACCTTATAGACTATAACAAGCTTTTGAAAGCTGTTTCCGTGCAGATTAACAGCGAAGAAACAGGGGATAACAGAGTTCATATCCGAATGGGAGTATATCCTGAGGTTGATAAGAGCCTTGATATTGAAAGACGCTTAGACCGTGCAAAAATGGCAGCCGATATGATAAGGGGAAGCTATACAAACGCTGTCAGCTTATATGACAATGCCATTTATGAAAAAGAGATATTATCAGAGCAGCTTATTGAGGATTTTCAGACTGCGATAAATGAGAAACAGTTTCAGGTCTATTATCAACCAAAATATTACATTAACGGAGCAAAACCGATTCTTGCAAGTGCGGAGGCACTTGTGCGTTGGAAGCATCCAAAATTTGGAATGGTAAGTCCGGGGGACTTCATATCGCTTTTTGAGAATAACGGTTTAATTCAAAAGCTTGACCGCTATATATGGAAAGAGGCGGCGGCGCAGATAAAGCGCTGGAAGGATATGTACGGAATATATTTTCCTGTGTCTGTCAATGTTTCAAGAGTTGACTTTTTCAATCCGGCACTCAGCGAAATTTTGACCGAGATAATCAAAAGCAACGGACTTGCACCTGAAAATCTACTCCTTGAAATAACAGAATCGGCATATACAGATAATGCGGAACAGATTGTCGATGTGATACAAAATCTGCATAATCTTGGCTTTAAAATAGAAATGGACGATTTTGGCTGTGGCTATTCCTCGCTGAATATGCTGACATCATTGCCGTTTGACGCTCTTAAACTTGACAGAAAATTCATACAAAATATCGTTTCAAACGAAAAGGATTA
>CACZTG010000294.1 GCA_902783995.1 uncultured Ruminococcus sp.
TGATTTTTTGTTGGTGTTTCGGGTTAATTTGTTTCCGGTTTTTCCGAATTATTGCTTTCAAGGTCCGCGCGGTATTTTTTCATCAGCAAATATGCTTCAAGTGCACCCGGATTTGCGGCATCGGACGGTATAAATCCCGTACAGTCCATTGCGGAAACTACGGCAAAATCCGTAAGGTCGGGACGCTGATTGTAATATTTATCCATGCAATCACGGGAATCACGGTTTTTGTGTTCTTCAGGGCTTTTCATAATTATAATCTTTCCTTTCCGAAAATAAATTTTTAAGCCGTTTTTATTTTTTGCAATTTTAATAAAAAAATGCTTTGACGTGTAAAAAAATGTTTTGTAAAAAATGCAATATAAAACTTTTAAAAATTATTAAAAAATATCAAAAAAGCACATTGACATTTTTCGCGTTTTGAGTTATAATGTTTTACAGAAGTAAAAGTTTTCTGTTACTGACGGAACAGGGGAGTACCCCATGGGAGCAGAAAATAATATATGGGCGGAAGTTTCAGCTTTATGCCCGTGCCGACCGTCTGGGCAGCCCTGTTTTTGAATACGGGTCTGTCTTTTTTTATTTTGTTTACGAAAGGAATGTTTTATGTCAATGAAAAAAGTTGCTATAATAATGGGCAGTGACAGCGATTTACCGGTAGTTGAAAAAGCAGCTTCGGTTTTGGAGGATTACGGTGTCCCGTTTGAAATGCATGTTTATTCCGCTCACCGAACTCCAAACGAAGCAAAAGAATTTGCATCGTCCGCAAGGGGAAACGGCTTCGGTGCGATAATTGCGGCTGCGGGAAAGGCGGCGCATCTTGCCGGAGCGATTGCGGCAAATACGACGCTTCCGGTTATAGGCTTACCGATAAAATCATCAACACTCAGCGGCATGGACGCTCTGTTTTCAACCGTACAAATGCCTTCGGGAATACCTGTTGGAACGGTTGCTCTTGACGGAGCCGAAAATGCCGCTTTACTTTCGGTTCAGATTCTTGCCGTAAATGATGAAACGCTTGCGGAAAAGCTTGATAAGGCAAGAGAACAAATGCATAAAAAAGTACTTGAAAAAGATAAGGCTGTTTCAGAAAGATTTAACAGATAATTTTTAACGGAAAGGATTTTTTAAAATGGAAAAAAGAGAGCAGATGTACGAGGGAAAAGCAAAAAAAGTATTCGCAACCGATGATGAAAATTACTGCATCGTTTCGTATAAGGACGACGCCACAGCATTTAACGGGCTTAAAAAGGGCACAATCAGAGGTAAAGGAATAGTAAACAATAAAATGTCCAATTACCTTATGAAGCTTCTTGAAAAAGAGGGTGTTCCGACTCATTTTGTTGAGGAATTAAACGACCGTGAAACACTTGTAAAAAAGGTTTCGATAGTGCCACTTGAGGTTATTGTACGTAACGTTGCCGCAGGCTCGTTTTCAAAGAGATTTGGCGTGGAGGAAGGAACAAAGCTTCTTTGTCCGACTCTTGAGTATTGCTATAAAGACGATGACCTCGGTGACCCGATGGTAAACGATTATCACATTCTTGCATGCGGCTGGGCAACGAAAGAGGAGCTTGACACTATTGCGAAATATACTTTTAAAGTCAATGAATTTCTAAAAAAATTCTTTAAGACAATAAATGTTGATTTGATTGATTTTAAAATTGAGTTTGGCAGAACACCTGACGGACAGATTGTCCTTGCGGACGAAATTTCGCCCGACACCTGCCGTCTTTGGGATGCCGATACACACGAAAAGCTTGATAAAGACCGTTTCAGACGCGATATGGGCGGAGTTGAACAGGCATACGAGGAAATGATGAAAAGAATTTTCGGTTAATTTTGAAAGGCGGTAAAAGCAATGGGCGGATTTTTCGGAGCGGCAAGTAAAAACGACGCAATTTCGGATGTCTTTTTCGGGACAGACTACCATTCTCATTTAGGAACAAAAATAGGCGGTATTGCGGCATATGATGAAGAGATAGGCTTGCAGAGAGAAATACATAATATAGAAAATACACCTTTCAGAACAAAGTTTGACGGCGTTTTTGACGAAATGAAGGGTAATTCGGCGATAGGCTGTATAAGCGATACAAGTCCTCAGCCTCTTATCATACGTTCAAATATAGGAACATATGCAATAACGGTAGTCGGTATAATTAATAACAGTGAATCCCTTATAAATCAGTATTTGTCATTCAGCGGCGGACATTTCGGAGCCATGACCGGCGGAAAGATAAATGTGACAGAGCTTGTTGCCGCGCTTATCGACCAGAAAAGCACCTTCACAGAGGGAATAACCTTTGCGCAGAAGGTAATTGAGGGAACGGCGTCAATACTGATATTAAAAAACGACGGCGCTATAATTGCCGCGAGGGACAAGCTCGGCAGGCTTCCGACTCTTATCGGGAAGAACAAAAGCGGATACTGCGTTTCCTTTGAGTCCTTCGCCTATAAAAAGCTTGGATATGAGGACGAAAAAGAATTGGGGCCCGGAGAGATAGTTGAGATAACGGCGGATTCACTCACAGTTCTCAAGGGGCCGGGAAAGAAAATGAAAATTTGTTCATTCCTTTGGTCTTATTACGGCTACCCGACCTCCAACTATGAAGGAGTCAATGTTGAGGTTATGAGGTGCCGCAACGGTAGGATAATGGCAAAGAGCGATAAAGAAAAGAAAAACGCCGAAAATATAGACTATGTCGGAGGAGTGCCCGATTCGGGAACGCCGCACGCCATAGGCTACGCAAATGAAAGCGGGGTTCCTTTCGCGCGCCCCTTTATCAAATATACTCCGACCTGGCCGAGAAGCTTTATGCCTTCCAACCAGAAAGAAAGAAATAAAATAGCAAAAATGAAGCTGATACCGGTGCATGAGCTCATTCAGGATAAAAAGCTTCTTTTTGTCGATGATTCCATAGTAAGAGGTACACAGTTAAAAGAAACAGTTGATTTCCTTTACGGAAACGGTGCAGCAGAGGTTCATATGAGGTCGGCATGTCCTCCGATAATGTACGGCTGCAAGTATCTTAATTTCTCACGCGCTACGAGTGACATGGAGCTTCTCGCAAGAAGAGTTATACTTGAGCTTGAGGGAGAGGAGGGCTTTGAGCATATTGAAGAATACAGCGATTCCTCAACCGAAAGAGGTAAAAACTTAAGAAAAGCAATATGTGAAAAGTTCCATTTTGCCTCACTTGAATTTCAGTCTCTTGAAGGGATAATCGAAGCGATAGGGATAGACCCCTGTAAGCTTTGCACCTATTGCTGGAACGGTAAAGAATAGAATGGAGATTAATATTATGAACAATAATTCAAAATCCGAGGCATACGCTGCTGCCGGAGTAGATATAAAAGCAGGTTATAAAGCTGTTGAACTTATGAAAGCTCATATCGCGAGAACTGAGACTGCCGGAGTGTTTTCGGGCATAGGCGGTTTCGGAGGGCTTTTTTTGCCCGATATAAGCGGTATGAAAAATCCTGTTCTGGTAAGCGGCACGGACGGTGTCGGAACAAAGCTGAAAATAGCTTTTCTTATGGATAAACATGATACTGTCGGTATTGATTGCGTTGCTATGTGTGTAAA
>CACZTG010000295.1 GCA_902783995.1 uncultured Ruminococcus sp.
AGCTGTCTGCCAAGCTCTCTGCCGATTGTGTTCATTGCGGAATTTACGGTTTTATCAATAATTGTCTGCGGTCTGCGCTTTGAGGCTGAATTTGCGGCTTTTACGGCTGCTTTTTCTTCTTTTTCTTTTTGCAGCCTTTCTGCTTCACGTTCTGTTTCTTTTTCCTCCTGCTCTCGCTGTTCTGTAAGCATTTCATAAGCCGAACGGCGGTCAATCATATCACCGTATTTGTTTTTAAGCGGGCTTCTGTCAATCACCTGTTTTATAACACTGTCATCTACTATATTCATTGAGCTTCTCGGCGGTAAAATGTTTGCTCTTTGCACAACAGTAGGAACGCCTTTTATATCAAGCACGGAAACAATAGCTTCTCCCACACCAAGCTCCTGAAGCACCTTTTCTGTATCAAAGCCGGGATTTTCCCTGAAGGATTTAGCCGCGTATCTAAGCGCTTTTTGCTCATTCGGAGTATATGCCCTGAGCGCGTGCTGTACACGGCTGCCTATTTGAGCAAGCACCGTTTCGGGAATATCCGAAGGATTTTGTGATATAAACCAAACGCTTACACCTTTTGAACGTATCAGGCGAACGACCTGTTCTATTTTTTCAAGAAGCGCTTTCGGAGCATCATTAAACAAAAGATGAGCTTCATCAAAGAAAAACGCGATTTTCGGTTTGTCGAGGTCTCCCGATTCGGGCAGAAGCTCATAAAGCTCGGAAAGCATCCATAATAGAAATGTGCTGTAAAGAAGCGGATGCTGAAAAAGCTTCTGACATTCAAGTATATTCATTATGCCTCTTCCACAGTCGTCCCATGCAAACCAATCGGAAATATCAAGCTCCGGTTCACCGAAAAAAATATTTCCTCCTTCATCTTCAAGAGTTAAAAGTGCCCTTTGTATCGCGCCGACAGACTGCACCGAAATATTACCGTATGTGATTTTGTAATCTGAAGCGTTATCCCCTACATACTGCGCCATACTGCGTAAATCTTTAAGGTCAATAAGCATAAGCTTCATATCGTCAGCTATGCGGAAAATAATCCTTAAAACGCCGCTCTGTATTTCATTTAAACCGAGAAGCCTTGAAAGCAGTTCGGGACCCATATCGGATATTGTTGTGCGCACAGGGTGACCTTTCTCACCGAATACATCAAAAAATCTGACGCTGTAACCGGTATAGTCAAAATTTTCAATACCCATTGTGTCAATGCTGCGTCTTATGTGCTTATTTTCTTCTCCCGGTTCGCACATACCCGATAAATCACCCTTTATATCCGCCATAAAAACAGGCACTCCAAGGTCGGAAAGCGATTCCGCAATAACCTTAAGCGTTACGGTTTTTCCCGTTCCCGTCGCGCCTGCGATAAGCCCATGTCTGTTAAGCATAGAAGGTTCAAGAAATATTTTTTCCTCGCCCGTTGCAAGCCAGATTTTTCCTTCGTCTTTTATATACATATTAAGTACCGCCATTCTTCTTTATTTTTATCTTTATAAATATAATACCATAAAAACGAAAGGTTTTCAAGTATATTTTAAATAAAATTTTTTGGAGCTTTTTATTAATGCAAAAAAAGATAAAAAAAGCCCGTTCTTTTTTTATTTATCAAAAATTAATTGTATGTATTGACTTTATTGCTTTAAAGTGGTATAATATTAAAGAAGTTTCCGTGAATGAGAGGAGAAATCTTATGAACATATACGATAAAAAAGAAGTTAAGCTTTTTGTTTCTGCTCTTATGAGTCTTGAAAACGAAAATGAATGTATTAAATTTTTAAATGATATTATGACCACAAAAGAAGTCCTTGATATGAGCCAGCGTATTATGGTTGCGAAAATGCTTGCCGAGGGCAATATTTACAGTAAAATCGAAGCTGAAACAGGCGCAAGCTCAGCAACCATCAGCAGAGTAAACCGATGCTTTCAATACGGGGACGGCGGATACAAAGACATTCTTGAAAAATTAAAGTAAGAGGGGCTGCCCGGATTCTGCCACAGCCCCACCATTATTGGTTTATAAAATAATATTCGTTAATCTTTCGGCAATTTGCTGTACTCCGAAAATGTTCGGGTGAACCTCGTCCGCTGTAAGAAGAGACATTTTATTAAGAAGTTTTGTTCCATCTATATAGGTTACATTTTTAAATTCAAGCCTGCCTATCGTTTCTTTCAGTATTTTTCTCCATCCTGCGGCTTCTTTACCGCCGTGAAAGTCATTTGAGCAATAAAGCGGAGAAATCACATATATTTTTTTATCCTGATTTCTTTCTGCCGTCTTTGATATTGCATATTCCGTTCTTTCCCTGATTTTTCGTTCATCCCATGAAAGAACGTTGGCGCCAAGCTCTAATATGAGCATATCCCATTTTCCCTTCTCGCCCTCTGAAGCTATATAATCGATAACTTCGGGTTCAATAGCACAGCTTCCCGCCATACCGAGGTTTCGCAAATCCATATGCAGGTTATAAGCAAGCACCGACGCCCAGGAATGTGACGCGTCAAGAGAAATTGAGCCGTGCGTAATTGACGAGCCGTAGCAAAGGAGCGTCTTTTCGGGTTTTTGTCCTGTTTTCGGAGGCTCTATATCTCCTGTAATATCAATAATTCTGTATCTTCCCCTGTCAAAAATAAGTCTTATAACCTCCGGACTGAATCCGTCGCCCGCCTCCCCGGACATTTTTTTGAGAGTTTCAATGTTTTCAGCTTTTCCGATTGTAAAAACAGTCTCCTCGCTCCCCACGTGGATATTCAAATCATTGTCAAGATAGCCGCCCTGCACGCCGCCGCGGAAAATATGAAAACAGTTATTCTTACTGTTTTCCGCACGCATACGGATTTCCGCCGTGCCGCTTTTTATAACAAACCTGATTTCAACGCCTGTCGAGCCGATATTCATATTTTTTGCGTTTGAAATTTCAAATTTATCCGTTAAATATTTCGGCATACGGTACCATATCATACTGCCGTCTTTTTCACTCATTTCAATCTCAGCCGCATTGTGTATTTCCGCATTTTTATAAATCATAGCCTTCCTCCGTAAAAAACGAGCCCGTCGCCAAAATGACGGCGGGACCCGCTTAATTGATTTGTGATAAAATTATCTTACCTTTACAGTGAATACTCCTCGGTATCTCGTTGCAACATAGATAAGACCCGCTTGTGTTTTGCTTGCGTCCATATCCGTGACACCGATGAAGTTTTGTCCCGGAGTTTTAATCTTAACCCATGTTTCACCCATATCGTAGGAAGCGTAGATGCCGACGTGAGTATCATCTCCGTCATATACATATATCGCAGGCATAAACTCGCCCTTGCCGAATGCCGCCTTCTTGGGAGCGGCAAAATCGCCGATACTTGTAAATGTAGTTCCGTAATCCCTTGTAATATATGTACCGTAGCCTGTTGTTAAAACAAGCGTTCCCGCGTCTTTGGGCGAAGCCGCAAGCTGAACGTATCTCTGTCCGTCCGGAACATTGACATTGCATACCGAGAAATTCCTTCCGCCGTCACGGCTTATGTACATAGTGTTGTTTATACATACATAGAACGTGCCGTTATCCTTCCTGTCGGAAACAAGCGGAGTATTGTAAATCCAAAGGCCGTGATAAATGCTCGGCGCGCCGTTTGATTTCGTCCAGGTGTCTCCGAGGTCGTCGGAATAATATATGCCGTCGTTACCCGAAACAAGTATGGTCGGCTTGCCGGAGCTGCCAAGCCCCGATGAAACAGCCACATGAGGACAAATATAAATTTTCTGTGTAAGTCCCGAAGCCATATCAGAAGGCAGCGCCTTTCTGTTCCAGGTTGCGCCTCCGTCAGTCGAGTACTCGAAGCAGGCATTTTTAAGTCCGTTTCCGTCCTTAAGCGAAGCGCCGACTCTTGCAACGTATAAAGGATTACTCTCGCAGTAATCAAATTCCGTGCTGTCCTGAATTTCAGAGCCGTCGGGTTTAATCTTTTCCGCGTAAGCTGAATACGACTTCCACTGAATAGCGCCTATATCGGCATAACCCGCCATAACCGAGTATGTTCCCGGCATTGCCTTAACCGTGTAGCTTAAGGTATTTTCTATACCCTTTGAATTTCTTGCAATCGGCATAGGCGAAAGAGTTACGTTTGTAATCTCAAAGATACCGAACCATTCGGAAATATAAGCAACATTTCTTCTTGCGCCGTCAAACACGATTGACGAGCTTGAAGTGAGCTGGCTTGTAAATACCGATGTATTTACGTAATTATGGTTGTCAGTGTTATTATGACTGCTGTATCTGTCGGTAAAGCTTGCGCCGCCGTTATATGATTCAAGAATATGGTTGTTGCCCAGACCCTTGCTGCCGTCCGAACCGTATGCGGATACGGCAAGAATATGATTCTGGTTAAACGGGTCAATTGCAATTCCGTTTACACCGCTGCGCACTCCGTTGCCGTCAGCCTCTGCCTGATATACGGTCTGCCACGCGCCGTTTACATATCTGTATATTCCGTCTTCGGCGCTGAAAATAAGCGTTCCGTCATTCTTTTGCGCCACACGTCTGAGTTTTGCCGGCGAAGAAGGAACAAGCTCCCACGACGCGCCGTCATCTGCTGTTTTGTATAATCCCTCTCCGTAAATGTTTACATAAACCGTATGCGCGTCTGTTTTTGAAAACTCAACAAAGCCATAGGTTACATCGGCTAAGGGCGTAAACGCCTCAACCTTTTGCCAAGAAACTGCTCCGTCTTCGGTTTTCCAAAGACCGTCACGCCTTGTGAGAACATAAACGGTATTAATATCATGTGGCGAAACGGCTATGTTTTCACCGAACATTGAGCCGGTTTCATCAGCGCCGAAGGGCTTTGACAGCCCTGCTTTTTCCCATGTTGCGCCGCCGTCCGTTGTTTTGAATACTTCGCCGTTAATGTTCTGTGAGGTTTTGCTGTCATATGAAACCTGTCCGGCAGTAACATAAACTACATTTGAGTTTTGCGGCGCTATCGCAACGCCCTCTATGCCAATAAGATTACTTTCGGAAGGAAGAAGGAAGTCAAACAGCTGCTTCCAGCTTCCGTCGCTGTTTCTCTTAAACAAACCGCTTATGTCCGCGCGCGCGTAAACCGTTCCGTCATTATGCGCTGCCAAACCCCTTATATATCCGCCTCCGTCAAGTCTTAAGCTTCCGACGTCTGCGGATTGGTTCCTTCATTGACCGAAAAGCTTCGGTTCAAGAACAGGCTTAAGACTTGACATATTAAGTCCGTATGTATTTACGCAAACAGCGTCTGCCGTATTTACTTTAACCTTAATATCAGCCTGAGCGCCGGGAGCAAGCGTATAGTTATCGCTTATGCTTACGCCTGTAAGACAGCCGTTACTGTCATACGCTGCAGCAATAAACTTAAAGCTTGCAGCAGCTGCCGTGTTATTGAATACATGCTTGATTACCGTAACCGTGTTTTTATCTTCAAGGTTTACAGAAGCCGATGAATACGC
>CACZTG010000296.1 GCA_902783995.1 uncultured Ruminococcus sp.
GGACGCCGCGCCGTCAATAACATGATAATTTGTAACGGCAGTACCGTTTTTATCTATAAAAAATCCGCTGCCTGTCCCCTTCATATCTCCTTTTTTATCATATACAGCAACAAGAAAAACAGCATCGCTCGCAAGCTCCGAAATCTGCTCCGCGTCATATTCGGCGGAAGCTTTTGCTCTGCCGCCCGCTTGTTTTTTTATTTCTGCCTTTATTCTTGCTTCACTGTTAGCTATTCTGTACATAACCGCCGCCATTTCCGCTCTCGTTATATTTTCGGTCGGCGCAAAATTCCCCAAAGTGTCTTTTCCCGTTAAAACTCCGGCACGGTAAAGCATTATAACCTCATTATAATAACTGTCGGTATTTAACATATCGGGGACATCGGTTATATCGGTATTGATATTTTCATAGCTTGAAAACGGGAGCGCGTTTCCGAGAATATAAGCAACCTGCGCTCTTGTCGCTGGCTTTTCGTATCTTCCCGAAAACTCGCCTTCAAGAATTATGCTGTTTTTTTCGGCATATTCAATCCAGGGCTTATACCATTTTTCGTCTTCGGAAGCCGCAGAGATTTTTTTAATGTTATTATATCTCGTATTGAGCTTACCCGCAAAGGTAATAACCTCCGCAACACTCACAAGACCGTAAGGCATATATCTGCCGTTTCCGTCACCGTCAGAAAGCTCATACTCATACGCTCCCTTAACACTTTCATAAAACCAATCGCTTTCATCAATATCCTTAAACCCGCCCTCGATATAGCTGCGTTTTGCCGCAAAAAGCTCCTCGCCATACACAATTTCCGGCATTATAAAGCATAATGATAATATGAAAGCCAATATTTTTTTCATATATAACCTTCCTTTCATAAGGTCAGAATTTGTTACTGTCTGCATATATTATACAACTTTAAACAAAAAAATTCAACATACTTTTAAAAGTTTTCATTAATTCAACACAAATTTAATTGACTTTATACACGGTTTATGCTATAATTATTTAAAATATAATTTGGGAGAAAATACAAATGCCTTTTGATGCTGTAACAGTCGGCTGCGTTGCCGATGAGCTTAACAATTTACTTTCGGACGGAAGAATTGATAAAATATATATGCCTTCACGAAGCGATATAATTCTTGCCATACGCGCTCACGGCGAAAACTTAAAGCTTCTTTTAAGCTGTAATCCGTCTTTTCCGAGAGTGCATATTACAAAAACCGCAAGAGAAAACCCGGTTACGCCTCCCGGTTTTTGTATGCTTTTAAGAAAACATCTTATAAACGGTAAAATAATAAGTATTTCATCTCCGCAGGGTGAAAGAATTATCGAGCTTATAATTGAATGCCGAAATGAGCTTGGTGATACTGTACAAAAAAAACTCATTGCGGAGCTTTTCGGCAAAAACAGTAATATTATTTTGCTTCACGAAAACGGCGTCATAGCAGATTGCGTAAGGCATATTGACAACAGTATAAGCCGTGAACGCATAGTCCTGCCCGGGCTTCAGTATTTCTCTCCCCCTCCTCAGAAAAAAATAAAGCCCGAAAACGTTACGCCCGAAATTGTAAAAAATCTGATTTCAAAAACCGACCCTACAAAAAAAGCCGACAGCTTTATTCTTGAAAATTTTTCGGGAGTATCCCCTCTTATATGCCGTGAAATTGTCTATCTTTGGGGTGCTGACACCGATATGACGGTAGGCTCAAAAAACGGTCTTGCGGAAGCAATATGCTTTTATATGGATAAGCTTTCGAAAAAGAAGTTTAATCCCGTCACTTTGTGGGATAAAAGCGGAAAACCGGTTGACTTTTCCTGCATAGAAATAAGGCAATACGGCAATCTGCTTAAATCGGAAAAAGCCGGATATTTATGCATGGCGCTCGGTGATTTTTTTAATGAAAAGGAAAGAAAAAATATCTTAAACGAAAAAGCGGGTTCGCTTTTAAAAAACGTTGAAACCCTCCTTGCGCGCTGCTGGAAAAAAGCGTCTTTACAGGAAGAAAGCATACTTTCAAGCAAAGGCTGTGAAAAATTTAAGGTCAAAGGTGACCTTATTATCTCAAACATATACAAGCTGAAAAAAGGTGATAAAAGCCTTATAACGGAAAATTTTTACGCCGAACCTCCGGAAACGTTGACAATTTCTCTTGATGAAAACCTTTCTCCCTCGGAAAACGCGCAAAAATATTACCGCAGATACAATAAACTTAAAAATACAGCGGAAAAAGCCGCGGTGCAGTACAAGCTTTCGCTTGAAGATATAAAATATCTTGAAAGCGTACAAATCGCGCTTATGCAATGCGAGGATTTATCTGTTATTTCCGAAATACGCGATGAGCTTGAAAGCCTCGGATATATAAAAGCCCGAAGCGGAAAAACAAAAAAAACTTCAAAACCCTCCGCAACAAAGCCGGCAGAATTTTTAAGCAGCGACGGATTTACAATTTATGTCGGAAAAAACAACCGTCAGAACGATTATCTGACGCTTAAAATGTCCTCATCAAAGGATATATGGTTTCATACAAAAGGTTTCCCCGGCTCGCATACCGTCATATCCTGCGCAGGGAAAGAGGTGCCCGACAAAACGCTTGAAGAAGCCGCCTGCCTTGCGGCATACTATTCCAA
>CACZTG010000297.1 GCA_902783995.1 uncultured Ruminococcus sp.
ATAAGCTCATCGCCTTCATCAAGACGAATCGCGTTAAGCCCCGATTTTTTGTTTGAATTATAAACAGAAAGCGGACTTCGTTTAATTACGCCGTTTCTTGTAAGCATAATAAGATATTTTTCCTTATCGCCCATATCCTTAATCGGTATAACGGCACTGATTTTTTCCCCGTCCTCAAGCTGAAGGATATTTACCGCCGCCGTACCCTTCGCGGTTCTGCCCGCTTCGGGGATTTCATACGCCTTTATGCGGTGAACTCTCGCTTTATTTGTAAAGAACAAAAGGTTGTCGTGAGATGACGCCGCGAACAAATCCTCCGCGTAATCCTCCTCACGCCTTGTCATACCGCTTATTCCTCTGCCGCCTCGATGCTGCGCCTTGTATGTATCGGAGGGCAGACGCTTTATATAACCGAAATGCGTAAGCGTAATTATATTTTCTTCCAAAGGAATTAAATCTTCAATGTCAATTTCCTGCTCGGAAGGCTCTATTGACGTTCTGCGGTCATCTCCGTATTTTTCGGAAATTTCCGTTAATTCGTCTTTTACAATCTGTTTTACCATATTTTCGTCCGAAAGTACCTTTGTATAATACTCGATTTTTTGAATAAGCTCGGTATATTCAGCTTCGATTTCATCACGGGCAAGCCCGGTGAGCCTTGCGAGACGCATATCGACAATCGCCTGTGACTGCGCGTCCGAAAGCCCGAAGGCTTCCATAAGGTTGTTTTTCGCGTCCTGTATGCTCTGCGAATTTCTTATGGTTTTAACAATCGCGTCAATATTATCAATAGCAATACGCAAGCCTTCAAGTATATGAGCGCGCTTTTTAGCCTTGTCAAGCTCAAACCGGGTACGCCTTACAACAACGCTCTTACGGTGGTCAATATAAGAGTTTAAAACCTCGTTCATTGACATAACCTTCGGCACGCCGCCTTTAATTGCGAGCATAATTGTTGAAAAGCTTTCCTGGAGCGATGTGTGCTTATAAAGCTTATTTAAAACGACATTCGCGTTCGCTCCCGCTTTCAGCTCAATTACAATTCTCATACCGGCTTTGCCCGACTCGTCATTCACTGACGAAAGTCCGTCAACCGTCTTATTTTTTATAAGATTATAAATGCTTTCGATAAGCCTTGTTTTATTAACCTGATACGGTATTTCGGTAACTATAATTTCCTGCTTGTTTCCGTGGTCTTCTATTTCGGTTTTGGCACGCATCATCATTTTGCCTCTGCCTGTCGCGAAATAGCTGCGTATGCCGCGGACGCCCATTATAAGCCCCTTAGTCGGAAAATCGGGACCTTTTATATACTCCATAATGCCGTCAACGTCCATATCCGGCTCATCAAGCATAGCTATGCAGCAATTGCAAACCTCACGAAGATTGTGCGGGGGAATATTCGTTGCCATACCGACAGCAATACCCGAACTGCCGTTTAAAAGCAGATTCGGAAATTTTGAGGGAAGACAGTTGGGCTCGGGACGGCTTTCGTCGAAGTTCATATCAAAATCGACCGTCTCTTTTTCAATGTCCGCCAGCATTTCCTCGGAGATTTTTGACATTCTCGACTCTGTATAACGATAAGCCGCAGGCGGGTCGCCGTCAATCGAACCGAAGTTTCCGTGCCCGTCAATTAAAGGATATCTCATCGAAAAATCCTGCGCAAGCCTTACCATGGCGTCATAAACCGAAGCGTCACCGTGGGGATGGTATTTACCGAGCACGGCGCCGACGGTGGTTGCGCACTTTTTGTGCGGTTTGTCATGAGTATATCCGTCCTCATACATTGAATAAAGTATTCTTCTGTGAACGGGCTTAAGCCCGTCACGGACGTCCGGAAGCGCACGTCCGACAATAACGCTCATTGCGTAGTCGATATACGCTTTTTTCATTTCATTGTTAAGCTCGACTTCTATAAGCTTTTCCCCGTCATATGGGGCAATTATATTCTCGTTATCCAACTTCTTTTCCCCGCTTTCTATATATCAAGGTTTTGTACATATTTCGCGTTTTTCTCAATAAATTCACGTCTGGGCTCAACGCTGTCACCCATAAGAAGCGTAAAGGTTTTGTCCGCCTCAATCGCGTCCTCAAGCTTTACCTGAAGCATAATTCTTCTTTCGGGGTCCATGGTCGTTTCCCAAAGCTGTTCGGGATTCATCTCGCCAAGACCTTTATAACGCTGAATTTTTGAATCCTGACCAAATTCCGCAAGAAGATTTTTAAGCTCCTCGTCCGTATAGGCATACTGCTCTTTTTTGCCCTTGCTGACTTTATAAAGCGGCGGCTGGGCAATAAAAATATGTCCCGCGTCAATAAGCGGCCGCATATATCTGAAAAAGAACGTTAAAAGAAGCGTTCTTATGTGCGCGCCATCGACATCGGCATCCGCCATAATTATAACTCTCTCATAACGGAGCTTTGATATATCAAACTCATCACCGATACCCGTACCGAGTGCAAGTATAACGGGATTTAGCTTGTCGTTTCCGAAAACCTTGTCAACACGCGCCTTTTCAACATTGAGCATTTTGCCCCAAAGCGAAAGAATCGCCTGGAACTTACTGTCTCTGCCCTGGTTCGCGCTGCCGCCCGCAGAATCACCCTCGACAATGTATATTTCGGTGTTTTTCATCTGCTTGTCACGGCAGTCTTTAAGCTTTGTCGGAAGGCTGCCGCCCGCCGCGCCTTTTCTTGAAAGCTCACGGGCTTTTCTCGCCGCCTCTCTCGCTCTTGACGCCGCCATGGTTTTTTCAAGAATAAGCTTCGCAATAGTGGGGTTTTCCTCCAGAATCGCCTCAAAGCTTTTGGTAACAATTCCGTCAACAAAGCTCCTCATTTCACTGTTACCGAGCTTTGTTTTTGTCTGCCCTTCAAACTGCGCTTCAACAAGCTTAACGCTTATTATCGCCGTCAAACCTTCTCTTACGTCTTCGCCGGTAAGAGGCTTGTCTTTATCCTTTAAAATATTAAATTTTTTGCCGTAATCGTTAATAACCCTTGTAATTGCGGTCTTAAAACCCGTTTCGTGCGTGCCGCCCTCTGTTGTATGAATATTGTTCGCAAAGCTGATAAGTGTTTCCGAATATGCCGTTGTATATTGAAAAGCAATTTCCGCCTCATAATTTTCTTTTTTGCCTTCAAAATAAATAACCTCGGGATGAAGCGCGTCTTTATCGGCATTTATATATTCAACAAACGATTTTATACCGCCCTCATAGCAAAAATCACTGACTCTTTCGCCTTCTTCGGTATCCTTCGTGCGTTTATCCGTAAGAACAATGCGCAGACCTTTATTAAGGAACGCCTGCTCTCTCATTCTTTTTTCAAGCACATCAAAATCAAAAACCGTGGTTTCAAAAATTTCGGGGTCGGGCCAGAAGGTTACCCTTGTGCCCGTTTTTTCGCTCGGCTCTTTTTTTTCAAGCGGAGCTTCGGGAACGCCTCTTTTATAGGTCTGCTCATAGCGGTTTTCG
>CACZTG010000298.1 GCA_902783995.1 uncultured Ruminococcus sp.
AAAGATGGTATAATTTCCTGCGCCGTGCATAATAATGTAGATACAGTGGTTTCAGCAGTTGTGGGTATATCGGGGCTTTTGCCGACAATTGAGGCAATTAAGGCAGGCAAAGACATTGCCCTCGCCAACAAAGAAACGCTTGTTGCGGGCGGTTGTCTTGTTATGCCTCTCGCGAAGCAAAAAGGCGTTAAAATTTTGCCTGTTGACAGCGAACACAGCGCTATTTTTCAAAGCTGTAACGGTGACAGCGGAAGCCTGAAAAAAATTCTTTTAACCGCTTCGGGAGGACCTTTCCTCGGAAAAAGCCGTGATGAAATTTATAATATGACACCCGCGCAGGCTTTAAAGCACCCGAATTGGAATATGGGCGCGAAGGTAACCATAGACAGCAGCACGCTTATGAACAAAGGGCTTGAGGTAATTGAAGCAAGTCATCTTTTTAATATGCCTCTTGATAAAATAGAAGTTGTAGTTCACCCGGAAAGCATTATACATTCAATGGTAGAGTATGATGATAATTCCGTGATTGCGCAGCTTTCCCTGCCGGATATGAAACTGCCTATATCTTACGCGCTTACATATCCGGAAAGGCGGTACTGCGGAACAAAAGAAGCAAACTTTTTTGATATTTCATGCCTGACTTTCAAAAAACCGGATACAGAGACATTTCCCTGTCTTAATCTTGCTTTTTACGCGCAAAAAACCGGCGGAACAATGCCGACGGTTTTAAACGGCGCGAATGAAATCGCGGTTTCAAAGTTTTTAGACGAAAAAATACGTTTCGGGGAAATTCCGGAGCTTATAAATAATGTGATGTCAAAGCATATAGTTGTGCAAAACCCTTCACTTGACGATATTCTTAAAGCGGATATGTGGTCAAGGGAAGCAGCGGAGGATTGTATATGATTGATGTTTTTATGATTGTGCTTGCAATATTATCATTTCTTCTAATAATAACAATACACGAGTTTGGACACTTTTTTACGGCAAAGCTTTTTAAAGTTGGGGTGCCGGAATTTTCAATAGGTTTCGGGCCGGAAATAATAAAAAAGAAAAAGGGAGAAACGCAGTATTCTGTAAGGCTGCTGCCGCTCGGCGGCTTTGTGCGGCTCGAAGGTGAAGATGAAAAATCAAGCAGTGAAAGCGCTCTTTGCAATAAGCCTGTATGGCAGCGTATGATAATTGTATCGGCGGGAGCCGCGCTTAACATACTTCTTGGTTTTTTGGTATATGCTTTGCTCTATTCTGCTCTGCCCGAAATGCCTGTTATGACGGTCGATACGGTTTATGAAAACACTCCCGCATATGGCAATATTATGCCCGGGGACGAGATAACTTCGGTAAACGGCGGGAGAGTTTGGTATTATAAAGATTTTAAGTTTCTTATAAATACCAAAGGTGCAAATAATCCTGTTAATATAACCGTGAGACGCGAGGGCAAAAAGAAAAACTTTTCGATTACGCCGATTGAAGATGAAAACGGCGTTTATATAATCGGCATAAAAATGGCGACCGAAAAAATGAATATTTTAAAGAGTCTTAAGTGTGGGCTTTACGAAACCTTTTTCATAATAAAAATAATCTTCTATTCCCTTTTAATGCTTATAAAGGGTTCTGTTCCTTTAAGCTCCGTTTCCGGTCCGGTCGGAACGGTGAGCGTTATGAGCGAAGCGGCAAAACAAGGGTTTGCGTCATTTGCAAATCTTTTCGCGATGTTGACGGTAAATATAGGTATTTTTAATTTGCTTCCCATACCCGCGCTTGACGGCGGCAGAGTATTCTTTATGTTTATTGAATTGCTCCGAGGCAAACCGATTGACCCGAAAAAAGAAGGTCTGGTCCATATGATAGGGCTTATACTTTTGCTTGGGCTTATGTTTCTTGTTACAATCGGCGATATAGGCTCCTTAATCAGTAAAACTTGACATATTGCCCAAAAAAGTGTATAATGTATTAAACAACAGATAAAAGGATGTGGTTTTTTTAAATGGACCCTTTGCTGGCAGGTAGTTTATTGCTTCTTGTACTATATGCGTTTGTTCACGCGACAGATATCGCTTTGCTTTCACTCAATGATAAGCGGCTTGATGACATGGAAGCTGAAGGTAAAAAGTGTGCGCCGACATTAAAAAAGCTTCTTGATATGTCCGAAAGGTATATTGCTGCCGTAAGGGAGCTTTTGGTTTTGCTTGCAGCGGTAATAACGGCTTTTGCTGTTTTTTCGGAGCCTTCAA
>CACZTG010000299.1 GCA_902783995.1 uncultured Ruminococcus sp.
TAGAGCCTTTATTCGGAGAAACGGTAGATTACGCTTATGAAAAAAATGAAAACGGCAGAGATAAAATCATTTATGCGGCGTCTTATTATAAGGACGCAAGGCTTGTAATACCGTCCGATGAGGTTTTAGAATCCGATAATTCCTTCATCAGCTTCTACAAAGACAAAACGGAAAGCAAAACAAAGAAGGTAAGCTTTAACAGGCCCGCAATCGTATATAACGGTAAAATCTTTACCGGAAGCTTTGAAGAAGAAATGGCTGCTTTTATTTCGGGCAGAAAAACCGGCTTTGTGGAGCTGATAAAAACAGACGGCTCTGTTTATGATCTGATTGTAATAAAGAGCTACTCCTTTGTTTACACAACCGCCTACGACAG
This sequence comes from uncultured Ruminococcus sp., assembly GCA_902783995.1. The sequence goes on from CACZTG010000299.1 coordinate 377, forward strand.
CACATCCGAGATTTTGTACGGAAGAGAAAGAAATATTGACATTGGCGGCTATGAAGAATGGCATATAAGCGGCACATCGGGAGTTATTACGGATATTCCGAAGAGATTTCCCGCTGTAATGGCGGTTGCCGAATCGGAAGATGCAAAATTAGCCGATATAGTTATTTGCAACGGCAGCAAGGAAATAAAAATAAGTCAGTATTCGGACGATGAAATTGTTACGGACAGCGGCGAAACATATACGGTTTCGGAATATGCCGCAGAAAACCTTGACTATAATTTACAGGCAGGCAGGGAATACACCGTATATTTTGATATGAACGGAAATATATGTTATTTCGACTGGAAAAACGGCGATACCATGCGTATAGGCTGGATAAGGACAGCCGATATCAGCAAAAAAAACGGTATAACGCTTTCGGTCTATGACCATTCGGATAACAAGACAAGCATACTGGAATTGGCAGATAAGGTGCGTATAGACGGAAAAAGATACGAAACAGACGATATAAATAATATAGCGCTTGCGTTTCCCGGTAAAGTAACGCTTGATGAAAAGCAGCAGCCGATAGAAGTAAGCCCTCAGGTTATCCGGTACAGTCTTAATGAAAATGCGGAGATAACCGAAATTGATACAACCAATGTCGGAAATGAAAAACCGAATGAAAGCTTGAGAGAAATTGACAGAGGGGTAAGGTCGTGGTCAAGCTTTGAGGGCTGGCTCGGAATGAGGATTTTGTGTTCACCTTCGACAAGTGTTACAAAGAGAATGACGGTATCGGGTGCGGATTGTCCCGACCTTGTTACAACCACGAAAAGCCCCAATGATTCTCAATACAAAAACACATATTCAATACCCGAAAGCAATATTCCTGTAATGGCATATAAATGGACGGATAAATCACTTTATGCTGATTTGATTGTTGTGCCTGTTGATTGGCAAAACATTGAATACACAATATATATGTTTGCCGGAACGTCAAAAATAATGGATGAAAGCGGCGAGGTTTTGGACGTTGCTTATGCCTACGGTTACGGAAAAAAGATGACGTTTATTGTTGATGATCCAAACTGCCTTGCTCAATTTGAGGCGTTAAACTACGGCGACTTGTTTAATCCGACAACCAAATTCGGAGACAACATACAAGAGATAAAAAGGATTTTTGATGTAAAAACTCTTACCTTTGAGCCTAACGGCGCAACATATACGGATCCTGACAGATATTGGTATTACGGAGACCCGTACGGAGGAACGGCAGGACTTGGCAGCGGATGGTATAATTCAAATTGTCAGGCTGCAAAAGCTTATCCGGTGAAGGTAAAAGATGATACGCTCGGCATTTCTTATACGCTTGCCGGCGCAAATGCCGATAATATTGAAATGCTGTTATCGGCCAGGGAAAAGTCGGTTATAGTTTATGATTCAAGCAAGCCGAAGAAAAACGCCATAACAATAGAATCCTTCGGAAGCATTAAAACATTTGAAAACTGCGGTACGGATTGCGACATTATGGTATTTACATCAAAGAACTATTCCGGCAGGCAGATATTTGTTATAAGGAGGTAATCGAATGAAGCGGATTATATCTGTTGTTATAATATTTTCCATCTTGTCGGGTATGCTTACGGTCTTTGCGGACAATGAAATTTCCTACATATTGGAAGACGCAGGTACGGGAAGCATAGGCTGGCAGACGGAAGCGGATTTTGACAAATATCACAATGCGGTATATAAATTTTCATCGGCGGATGAGGTTTCGGAATCCGCAGAACTGTTTGACGAAGAATTTGAAGACGGAACATATACGGTAAGCTTTGATTTTAAAATTGACGGAGCTTTGGAAGCTGAAAGCAGTGCGTCTATTGATATAGAATCCGAAACCGACAGAGATAAAACGTCCTTATTAATGTTTGAAAACGGCGATGCGAAAATCGAAGTCAGAGACGCGGGCGGACGCAGACTGAGACCTGCGCTTGTCAAATCGGAAATTGATTGGAGTAATTGGAAAAATTATTCTGTAATTTACGAAAAAAGCGGCGATGAATTAAGCATTACCCAATATCTTGACGGCGAAAAGCTGCATGATGCGGTAACGTCATACGATAATTTCAGATTAAAAAAAATTATCATAAATCATCCAAAATCAGAAACTGACGCAACTCTTTATATTGATAACATAGCTTGCAGAAAAATAAATGATGACGAGCCCTTTGCGTTTGAAAAGATTACGCCGGTTACAGACGCTTCGGACAACAGCGTAGATTATTTCGAGGTAAAATTAAACAGAGCAGCGGTCAAATCCTCAATATCGCAGATTTCGGTGCTTAATGAAGATGATGAGGAATGTATCGAAGAATATGAAGCGGTAGGGCAGTACATATATGTAGAAGTCAATAATATCGGACAAGATGACTGTTTTACATTAACCGTAACAGGATTAAAAGACCTTTTTGAAAACGAACTTGAGAAAAATACTTATACAAATGACATATTCAGCGAACCGTCGGAGGTTTTACTGAATGACTGTAATGCCGAAGATATAAAGTGGACAAAGGAAGCGGGCTATGACGAGGAGCACGGAGATGTGTACAGCTTTGAAACAGGACAAGAGCACGCGGGCTCCGATAGGTTTACAAGCGCTTTTGAAGACGGAATTTATATAGTAAGTATGGACTTTAAAGTTCCCGTATATCCTATAAGCGGCAAGTACATAGATATTTATACGGATTCCGAAGGCGGAAACAAGAACAGGACGCAGCTTTCGTTAAGAACAGAGGGATATGAGTCATACTCCGTATCGGCTGCAGGCAAAGATATTTCAGGCGGATACCATACCGTATACAGCAATTCCTATACAGCCGACGCATGGAACAATTATTCCGTTGTTTATGAAAAGAGCGGAACGACTGTAGAGATAACGCAGTATATAAACGGTATTAAGCTCGGCGGTCCTTTTACCGGCAATGACGATTTCCGCTTAAAGAGGATAACGGTAAACACATTAAATTCAGACGGCGCAGTGCTTTATCTTGATAATATTGTTGTAATGCACGTTAAAAATTTTGACATATTTACCTCAAAAGTTAAGCCGTGCAAGGAAAATATAATATCGGTTGAATTTAACAGCTTGCCGCTATACAGTACACTTAAAAGTGTAAAAGTTAAAGACGCGGAAGGGAAAACCGCCGAAACGGGAAATATAAGCTTTTGCGGAAATGTGATGGATATAGAACTGAAAAACGGCACAGACGGCGGGAAATATTCGGTTAAGTTCAACACCTCATTTTTATCGGTTACCGGCAAAGCCATAAAACAGGATACGGGCGGTAACGGAGGAAATTCGGGCGGAGACTCCGGGATTAATCAGTCCATATACGGCGCGCTTGTGTATTCTTCGGGAGAAGAACAGATATTTACACTTGACGCCACCGTAATCGACAGCGACGTGCGGCACGGAACGGTACTTGATTTGGTTTCACCTACCGAGGAATATGTGGGCTTAAAAGATGAACTGAAAGCGGAGCTTGGTAAAGAAGCACTTATAATTTCCTGCGATTTTAAGGTCGGTGATACCGCTTATCTTAATAATATAGGCGTTAAAGGAGAAAAGGACGGCGTCAGAATAAGAAGAAACGGACATGCACGCCAGGACAGATTCCGTTATACCGGTGAATTCCTTGAAAAAATCGGACCGACAGGCGGCGCGCTTATCAAGGACATAATATGGCCCGAAGACGGAAGGTGGGCAAATATATGTTTTGTCACAACGCCGTCGGGAGTTGAATTTTACCTTGATAATAAGTATCTGGCAAAAAGCCCTTACACTATAGGTGACGTAACAGACATCTTTGCGCACTTTAAGCCTACAAACAATTCACAGATAGATAATTTTATGATTATAGACAAAAACGATTATCTTCTTACGGCAGTCACATCTGACCTAACGGCGTATGAAAATGACGAACAAACGGAAATATGCGTAAGATTTACAGCGCCCATAAGTGCAGAATCGGTTACAGGACTTTCGGTAACGGACAGTGAAGGCAGTCCGGTAGATATAGGAGAACCGGAAGTAGCGGGCACAAATATATATATACCTCTTTTAAGCGGCGAGGCAGGGGAAAAATACAGTGTTAATATTCCGAATGTTAAAGGCTTATCGGGGCTTGAATATCAGAAAGGTCCAGAGCTTGTTGAAACTTCAAAGGGTATGGTGGTTCAGCCCTCTGTTATGAAATGCGCGTTTGAAGCCTTTGACGGTACAAGAAGCGCGTACGCATTAAAAATACAGCCGCTTATAAAAGAAGTTATGCTGACGCTTTCGGGAATGTTTACAAAAGAGGATTTGAAGGAAAATATCAGCATTTATTGCGGAGACATAAAGCTTCCCTACGATATTAACATACAGGAGGATACGGGAATAGGCATAACGGTTGCAAAATGTGTTTTTGATGAGGTGCTGAAACCAAGAACCGATTATAAGGTAGAAATTTCGGGAAGCCTGACGGAGCGCGTTGCAAATGAGCTTTCGCTCGGAGGAACAAAAAGTTATTCTTTCAGGACAGAAGACTGCGATGATATTGTTTTGCTTTCCGGAATAGCGGACGGTACTGTAAGTAAGGAAATTCAGATTTATAAAAAAGGCGGTTTTTCGCAAAGCTTTTTCCACACCGCGGCTAAAAGGAGCACCGTTAAGATGATTGTTGACGGAGTAGAAAAAGACGTTGAAAGGCTTGATGAATTTCATTATAAGGTAACGTCAATGACTGATGGAGTTGAAGGAGTAAGAACACTTTCGCTTGACGATTTTGCAGACTGTGAGTACTCCTTGGCGACATGGCCCGATTTGTCGGATATGAGTAATAAATAAATGGCGGCAAGCCGTTTAAATAAATAAAATGAAAGGAATGATCATTAAAATGAAAAAAATGTTTAGGAAAGGAAGCTCTTTGATAATAGCTATTGCTATTATAGTATCACTACTTACGGTTTTGCCCGTATATGCGAGCGCATACCTGCATCAGGATGAAGATGCCTCGCTTGACCCTAAATGGACAAAGGTAGAAAATTATGATGAAACACATGGAAACGTTTACAGCTTTGCGGCGGGTCATGAAACCGCAGGAACTGACCTGTTTTCAAGTAATTTTGAAGACGGAACATACATAGTAAGTATGGACTTTAACATTCCCGTATTTCCCGCAAGCGGTAAGTACATAGATATTTATGTGGATACCGGAGAAGCAAACAGAGACAGAGCACAGCTTTCTTTAA
>CACZTG010000300.1 GCA_902783995.1 uncultured Ruminococcus sp.
ACGCCGACCTCTTTAAACGAAAAACAGCTTGAAAAGCTGCTCTGCGGCATAGAAAAAGCCTTTGACATACAAAATATGTATGAATATACAATAGAGGCAGGCAGAGCCGATACTATAAACGAAGATAAGCTAAAAATAATTTCGGAATATACTCCCGATAATGTACGTATAAGTATAAATCCGCAGACTTTAAATGACAGCGTGCTTGAAAAAATCGGCAGAAATCATACCTCAAAGCAGTTTACGGACGCTTTTTCTGCGGCAAGGCGTATTGGCTTTAAAAACATAAACTGTGATGTTATAGCGGGGCTTCCCACCGAAACGCCCGAAATGTTTGAAAGCTCTCTTAAAAGGCTTATTCTTCTTAACCCCGAAAACATAACCATGCATACCATGTGCGTCAAACGCGCGGCGCGTCTTAAAAGTGATGACCTTGACTTTTCGGCGGATACCGCCGCCGCCGAGGCTGTAGCATCGGGGCATAGGCTTCTTGACGGCGCGGGATATGTTCCGTACTATATGTACAGGCAAAAAGACACTCTCGGCGGTCTTGAAAACACGGGCTACGCCGTTTGCGGCAAAGAGGGCATATATAACGTTTATATGATGGACGATATTTCAAGCGTTATAGGACTTGGAGCAGGTGCGGTAACGAAGCTTATAAACGACAAAACAAATTATATAGAAAGAATATATAACTATAAAGACCCTTGGGAATATATAAAAGGCTTTGACGAAATATTAAAAAGAAAAAAAATCAAATTTTAAAGCGCCGTAAAAAAATTTTTAAATATACTTGACTTTATCACTTTACTGTGATATCATATTAAAGGTAATGTGCTTTATGGAGGAACAGGGTAATATGAATATTAAAGATTTAAAAAATGACGAAAAAGCCGTTTTTTCTCTCCGTTCGCTTTATAAATCGTACGGATATATGCGGTATAAAATGAAAAAATTTGAGGAATATGATTTATACGCGGGAAATAAAGATTTTCTTGTTTCCGATAATGTCATAACTTTTACAGACAGGGACGGTAAGCTTATGGCGCTTAAACCCGACGTTACTCTTTCAATAATTAAAAATTGCAAAGACGAGCCGCATTATCTGAAAAAAGTTTATTATAACGAAAATGTATATAGAGTGTCAAAAGGTACAAACAGCTTTAAAGAGCTTATGCAAATCGGTCTTGAATGTATGGGAAATGTTGACGAATACACGGTTTTTGAAGTTCTTATGCTTGCCGCTAAAAGCCTTGAAACAATATCTCCCGATTATGTGCTTGATATTTCTCACCTCGGTATAATTTCGGATATTATTACATATCTTGATATTTCTTCCTCCGCGGAAAAAAAGATTTTGCGGCTGCTCGGCGAAAAAAACTATCACGAAATTTCCGAGCTTCTTCTGGCGGAGGGTGTATCCGCCGAAAAAACCGCTCTTTTAAAAGCGCTTACAACAACATACGGAGAGCCTTCCGATGTTTTGCCGAAGCTTAAATCCTTGATGCCTCACGGCAAGCTTTCAAAATCCGCCGTTCAGCTTACAAATATTGTAAATTTGCTTGATAAAAACGGGTTTGGTGATAAAATAAGAATTGATTTCTCGGTTATCAACAATATGAATTACTATAACGGCATTGTATTCAACGGATTTATAAACGGCATTTCGGAAAGCGTCCTTTCGGGAGGTCAATATGATAACCTTATGAAAAAAATGCGCAAAAAATCCCGCGCAATAGGCTTTGCCGTATATCTTGACAGCCTTGAAAGGCTTGGCGGCGAAAGCGGATATGATGTTGACGTTTTTGTGTTATATAACAAAAAAACGGAAAGCGAAAAAATAATAAACGCGGTTTCCGAGCTTACGCAGGCGGGCTTAAATGTTACGGCAGGGGTAGCTGTTCCCTCAAAAATAAAATACAAAAAGCTTTGCGAAATAACGGAAAAGGGGGTTGTCACTGTTGAAAACAATGCTTAATGTCGCGCTTCCGAAAGGAAGGCTCGGAGAAAAAGTTTACGCCATGTTTGAACAGGCGGGGTTTGAATGTCCCGAAATCAAAGACGGCGGCAGGAAGCTGATTTTTGAAAATCCCGAAAAAAAGGTCCGTTATTTTTGGGTAAAGCCTTCCGATGTTTCGATTTATGTCGAGCGCGGCGCCGCCGATATCGGCGTTGCCGGCAAGGATATACTTTTAGAATATTCCCCCGATGTTTATGAGCTTTTGGACCTCGGCATAGGCAAGTGCCATATGGCTGTCGCCGCGAAAAACGGTTTCAGGGACAATCCGCAGAAAACTCTGCGCGTGGCGACTAAATTTTCCGCAATTGCCGCGGATTATTACAGCAAAATAGGTCGTGATATTGATATTATTCATCTTAACGGCTCCATTGAGCTTGCCCCCATACTCGGGCTTTCGGACGTGATTGTCGATATTGTCGAGACGGGGAAAACCCTTAAAGAAAACAACCTTTCGGTTATTGAAAAAATTGTTCCGATAAGCGCAAG
>CACZTG010000301.1 GCA_902783995.1 uncultured Ruminococcus sp.
ATATCTCATTGAGGAAACAAAAGGACGTTTCCCTGTTTGGCTTGCTCCCGTTCAGACGAGAGTGCTTGTCGTTTCCGAAAAGAGCGAAGCTTATGCGAAAGAGGTTTACGAAAAGCTTTGTGAAGCGGGTGTTCGCTGTGAGCTTGACGACAGAAATGAGAAAATCGGCTATATGATAAGGGAAGCTCAGGTTGTTCACCGCATACCTTATATGCTTGTAATAGGTCAGAAGGAAGCCGAAAGCGGCACGGTTGCCGTTCGTAATCGTGATACGGCGCAGACGGAAACTATGACGATTGATGAGTTTATCGCTAAAATTAAGAAAGAAATAAAAGACAGAGTATGAACTAAAAAGGGGCTGTGATAAAATCAATTCACAGCCCCGGATTTTAAAAGGGGATTTTTATGGAATACGTAAATATAGAAGGAATGAATTTATCAAGGTTTGTTCTCGGCACGGATGGGTACGGCGAAAGAATTAACGAAAAGACAGCGTTTGATATTATGAGTGCGTATGTAAGCTTCGGCGGAAATGCGCTTGACACGGCGAGAAGCTACTGCAGTGGTAAAAGCGAGGAGCTTGTCGGCAGTTTTTCGGAAAAGATGAGAGATAAGCTTATTATATCCACAAAATGCGCTTTTCCCGAAGGGGGAGATATATCAAAAAGCAGGCTTGACAGTGACAGCATTGAGACCGATATTGATATGAGCCTTAAAGCGCTTAAAACGGAGTATATTGATATAATCTGGCTTCACAGAGATGATATAAATTTACCCGTTGAGCCTATAATTGATACTTTGAACAGTATAATGAAAAAAGGTAAAATCCGCTTTTTCGGAGCGTCAAATTGGAGCTTCAACAGAATAGCGGAGGCAAACAGATACGCAAAAGAAAGCGGGCAATCGGGCTTTTTCGCAAGTCAGGCGCTTTACAATCTTGCTGTGTGTTCATATGTGTGGGACGATACGCTTGTTTGTGTTGAAGGAAAAGAAAAAGAATATTATGAGAAAAATAAGTTTCCGCTTTTCGCTTTTTCGTCACAGGCAAAAGGTTTTTTTGAAAAGTATGATGAGGGAAAGCTTTCCGAAAAAGCAAAAGACAGATACTTAAATGAAAAAACAACAAAGATTTTTAATAGAGTTAAAGCCGATGCAGTGAAAAACGGCGATACAATTTCACATACAGCGCTTAAAATGCTTGTTCGGGAGAGCAGCTTTGAAGTTCTGCCGATTATAGGACCATCAAACGTCCTTCAGCTTAAAAGCTCACTCGGTGTAAAGTGACGGCGATTTGTTCCTTTTAATTATTAATTCTGAACAGAAAGTCAGATATTTTTCAATATTTCTTTATTACGTTAATCAATTTTATAAAAGATAAGGCAGGGATATTTCACCCTGCCGGATTAAATTACTGTATTGAGTTAGGCGTTAACGCCTAAACCTTTATATTTCTTTGTATAAGCACAGTCCTAAATATTGACGGTATATGTATAATAATCAGTCGATAACTACTATTACCTCCGTTGCGACACCGTTACCGTCAAGTCTTGCGAATACAATTAAATTTTTGTCTATATCCGTAGCTGTTCCTTCGTCAAGAGGTTTTTTCTTACCTTTATTATACACAGTTACAAGCGTGCCGGTACTTGTTGTAAAGAAATTTTTGTTTCCGGGATTATTCGTATCAAAGCCGGAAAGCTGTGAAGCACCGTAGTAAACCTTTGTTCCGCTTGTTCCGAGAACATAAGCAGCAACAAAACCGCCCGTTACGGTATCAGACAAGCCTGTGGGCTTAACTGCGTTGTTAAATACGGCGCCTGCAACTATTATACCATCAGAACCAATAGTAACATAAAGCATATCCCCCTTCTTAATGGCATTTACGTCAATTGCCGTGCCTTTGGTTGTCGCACCGCCGCTGATATTAACCCTGTAAAGCTTAGTAACGTCTTTATCATCGGAAGCAAGATACTGCACCTCTTCGCCGTTTTGGTAACCCGTAAGAAGCGTATAATCGTCATCATCTACGGTTGTCTTGGAAACCTTTGATACGATAAACATTTTGCCGTCAAAATCAATGCTTGCGGGAATATCCGTTTCCTTGTCAGTGCTTGCCGGGACAGCTGTGTCCTCATTGTCTGTTTTACTTTTATCTTTTACCTTATTAGTCTCCCAAGAATCGGAAAGTGCTAAGACCTCAATTGCTTTGCCGCTATTGTTAAGTCTTACGAATACAAGTGCGCCGTTTTTAGCTATATCCGAGACTTTACCTTCATCAAGAGGATTCTTTTTAGAACTGTCATACACGGTTACAAGCGTGCTGTCACTTATTGTGAAGCTGTACGCGCTGCCCGGATTGTTTGAGTCAAATTTCGGATTTTGGGCTTTTCCAAGGAATACCTCAGAATTTTTCACGCCGAGAACATAGCCTGCAACAAGACTGCCATTATTATTGCCGTCTGTTACAATGTCGGTTGCCGTAGCGTTAATGTGTGCGGGATTAAGTACGTTATCGTATCTTACCGCCGCGGAGATTATATTATCCCTGCCTGCCGTTATGAAGAATATATCACCTTTCTTTATGTTATGCTTGTTACCGCTTTTAAGAGCAAACGGCGCGCCTTCTTTTACATTTGTTCCTGTAAGGTCAATTTCATAAAGCTTTGTTACATCTGTATCATCAGAAACAAAATACTGAACTTCCTCACCATTCTGATAACCTGTAAGAAGCGTATAATCGTCATCATCTACACTTGTCATAGAAACCTTTGATACCGTAAACATATTGCTGTTAAAATCAATTTTTGCGGAAATATTGCTTTCAGCGCCACCGTTTTCCGGAGCGGTATCGTCTGTAATCTCTGTTTCATCGTTTTCAAT
>CACZTG010000302.1 GCA_902783995.1 uncultured Ruminococcus sp.
GCGCCCGAAAAAGCAACCTGCGCAATATATTTTTCAACTTCGTCAGCCGTCATACCGATACCGTTGTCCGAAAAAACAAGAAGTTTTTTTTCTTTATCAACAGTGACTGTAACTTTAAACTCCTCATTTTCATCAACAGCCGCTTCACCTATACCCGAAAGCTTTTTAAGCTTTGCGACAGCGTCACAGCCGTTCGAGATAAGCTCACGGATAAAAATATCTTTATCGGAATAAAGCCATTTTTTGATGACGGGAAATATATTTTCCGTATCAACCTGAATTTTACCTTTTGCCATAAAAAAACATCTCCTGAAATTTGTTCTATTGTATTATTATAACTCAATTTTTTTTAATTGTCAATTAATTGTTGACATATTTTTTTTATTGTGTTAAAATAGTTATATTATTATTACAGAGTGAAAATCATTACATATAGGCGGGAGGGATATTTTTTGAGTAAGCTGAAACGTATATATACTTCACGTACATTTAAGCTGTGCGTTGTTATTGCCGTGCAGATTTTTTATGTTTTTTATATTATCGGCAGGCTTGTAAGCCGTGATACGCTGCTTTTCAATAAAATATCAATTCCATCCGGCATAATATATGATATTATGCTTGTTATAGGCATTTTTGTCGCGGTGTCGGTATTTGCTAAAAATGACTTAAATCCTGTTTATAAGACAATGTGGATATGCATAATCGCTGCTGTTCCGGTTGTCGGTACAATAATATATCTTCTGTGGGGCGACAGGAAAATAGCAAAGCGTAATGCCGAAAAAATAAGTATGTCTGTCGGAAAAAGCCGTGATGCCCTTGAAAAATTTAAACGGAATATTAATCCGTCTGTTTTAAGCGGCGGCGAAAAGGCAAGCGCAAGATATCTTCAAAACTTTGCCGATGCTCCCGTTTATAAAAACACATATGCGGAATATTACGCTTGGGGAGAGGAGTTTTTTGAATCCTTGTTATGTGAGCTTGAAAAAGCGAAAAAATTTATTTTTATTGAGTATTTTATTATTAAAAACGGTTATATGTGGGATAAGGTTTATGAAGTTTTGAAACGCAAAGCGGAAAACGGAGTGGAAGTAAGGCTTATCTATGACGCGTTCGGAAGTATGTTTGATGTATCCGAGGATTTTTGGGTGGAAATGCGTAATGCCGGCATAAAATGCTGCAAATTCAATCCGATACGCTTTACATGGCGCCTTACCGAATATACCTTTTTAAATCACCGTGACCACAGAAAGATATGTGTTATTGACGGAAATGTGGGTTTTACGGGCGGTATAAATATTGCGGACGAATATATTAACCGTGAGAAGCGCTTTGGCAAATGGAAGGATACTGCCGTAATGCTTAAAGGTGACGCGGTATATTCTCTCACCAACACATTTCTTAAAACGTGGACATATGTAGGTCTTGACACGTCCGACAATTACGAAAAGTTCGCTCCGACATTTTCGGCAGATACCGATTATTATGTTCAGCCGTATGACGATGCTCCAGGAGACGCTGAAAATGTTTCGGAAAACAGCTATTTTAATGTGATATGCCATGCGAGAAAATATGTTTATATTACAACTCCGTATCTTGTTATAGACAACGAAATGTTTACGGCGCTTTCGCTTGCCGCGAAAAGCGGTGTTGATGTACGAATCGTAACTCCCGGCATACCCGACAAAAAGTATATATATACGCTTACGCAAAGTTACTATCCGGATTTAATAAGAGCCGGGGTTAAAATTTACGAATATTCGCCGGGATTTATGCACGCGAAAATGTTTGTGCGTGATGACGAACAGGCAATAGTGGGAAGTGCGAATCTTGATTACAGAAGCCTTTACCTTCATTTTGAAAATTGCTGCGCGTTTTACGGCGGACCTGTTGTTAAATCGGTAAAAGAAGATTTTGAAAATATTTTTAAAGTCAGCCGCAGAGTCACAGAGGAGGATATCGGTTCCGTAACAAAAGGAAAAAGATTTTTGCAGGTTTTGCTTAAATTTTTCGCGCCGGTTATGTAATATATTTAAAATCCAAGCAGGGATTTAATCCCTATAACGATAAGAATGATACCGCCGAAGGCTTCGGCTTTGTTTTCAAGAGCGTCTCCGAATTTTTTGCCGATAAAAAGCGCGATAAAGCTGCAGCAAAATGTCACGCAGCCGATAAGTCCCGCGGCAGCGGCAATATTCATCTTAAACCTGCTCCCGAGAAAGGCAAACCCTGCGCCGACGGCAAAAGCGTCAATGCTTGTCGCGATTCCCTGGGCGAAAATCGCTGCAAAGCTTAAAGATGGTTCTTTTAAATTTTTTTCTTTACCGCGGGATTCTCTTATCATATTTATTCCGATGGCGGTAAGTATTAAAAAAGCAATAATACCCGCATATTTTTGAGTGTGGGACGAAAAAATGTCCGCAAGATAAAAACCGCCTATTGGCATGGCGGCCTGAAAAAATCCAAAAACAAAAGGCAGAAGCATAAGTCTGCCTTTATTTTTCGCATACACCATAGCGTCTGTCATTGAAACGGCTACAGCGTCCATACTAAGTCCGAGACCTGTTAAAAAAACTTCAAATATACTCATTTATATATATCCTTTTCAAGTTCAATAATATCGTCAAAGGTTGTTGTAAATGTATAGTTCATTAAAAGCACGTCTGTAATTTTATATTCGGAAATCACATCGGTAAGCGAGCCTTTAAAAGAACGGGGATCTACGGCAACAACTGTTTCAAAACCGGCGCAAAGCCATGGAATAAAGGCGTTTGCGTATGAATCCTTTATAACAAGAATATTCCGTTTGTTTTTTACATCGGTACTTATTTTAAGAAGCGGGTGGTCGCCTCCCAGGAACACGGAATATTTTACGTCTGCCCCTGCGTCCGGGACAACAAAAAGCTTCGTTTTATAATTTAAAACACTGCCGTTTTCCCATGCGCGCGCTTCAACCTCTGGATTATCACCTTTTGTATAATAATAAATTGTGTCGGGTTTATTCATAAGCTCTGTTGCCTGCGCCTGATTATATAAATATCCCAAAAAGCCTTTGAGCGAATTTTCCGTATATCCCGATATATCGGCAGAAGAAACGCCGGCTTTTTTCGCAAACTCACCATAGGCATAATACGCGCCGAGTGTCGTCCAATGATGGTCGGTTCTGAAATATACATATTCATCTTTATGCGCTTTAAGCGCCGAATATGCGTCAACACAGTAAATTTTCGCATCGGCGTTAAGGTAAATCTCATCAATTGTTTCTTTTTGACTGTCTGAAAGACTGCTGTATTTTTTGGGCTGAAACTCAATCTGTGTGGGAATAATCATACAGTAAAGCCTTATGTTTTCGGGCAGTTTTTCGGCATAATAGTTTATTAGCTGTGTATATTTTTCTCTCGACACAGAATTTGATTTAAATATTTCCATAATTTTTTCATCGGCAACAAGAAGCCCTTTTTTAAGGTCTGTTTCTCCTGTTCCGAGGTCGGCGTTTGCTCCTTTGATATAACCGTAATTTTTAAGACCTTTAAGACCGTTTATTTTGTTTGATGCGGCAATAAATTTACCTCTCAGACCTACATTATCCGAAAGATAATCTTCAAAATTCCTGCAAAAATCTCCGTCAAAAAGATTTTTTATATTAAATTCGGGCATAACTGCCGGGTTTCTGTTTTCATTTAAAACACTCGCCTCATCTGCGGGAAGCGAAATAAAAACAGCAAACAGTAAAAGCATTGCCGCA
>CACZTG010000303.1 GCA_902783995.1 uncultured Ruminococcus sp.
ATTGACAATACGCTTTGCCGTGACGAACAGCTCGAAATTGAGCCTGAATCGTACAAATTTATAGAAAAAGCGAAAGAAATCGGCTTTAAAATATGCCTTATGTCAAATAATGATGAACAAAGGGTTTCCCCCGTCGCAAAAGAGCTTGAGCTTTCATATAACGCGAAATCGGGAAAACCAAAACCCGCCGCTTACCTCGGCAGCCTTAAAAGGATTGGTGTTGAGCCGAATGATGCCGTTATGGTCGGCGATCAACTTTTTACCGATATTTTCGGAGCAAACAAGATTGGTATTTACTCCGTTCTGGTAAAACCCATACATAAAAAAGAAATATTACAAATCAGACTGAAGCGTCCTTTTGAAAAAATTCTTCTTTTTTTCTACAAATTACGCTGAGCTGTTATGCAAAATTCATACATTTAGACCTGTTTTTAAGTCTAAATTTAGCCGTTATTTAGAAAATTTGAAAAACTTATTGACTTTTTTAAAAAACACATATATAATAAATACAAAAGATGTTGTGTTTGTAGCAGTTTATTTATGTTTTCGCTTAAATAAGGAGTGAATTTAATGTATTCAAGTGAAGTTGTTATAAATCGTGAAGAAGGTTTGCACGCTCGTCCCGCTACTTTCTTTATTCAAAAAGCAAACCAATTCGAGTCATCAATCTGGATTGAAACCGACAGACGCAAGGTAAACGCAAAAAGTTTGCTTGGTGTTTTGTCTCTCGGCATTATGAAAGGTTCCCCGATAAATATTATCGCAAACGGTTCCGATGAGCAGGAGGCTGTTGATTCGCTTGTTGCTCTTGTTAAGTCAAATTTTGTCGAGTAATTTTACAAAAACACAAATCACGGGGGATATATTTATAAAGCGTTGTCTTTGTGAATATATCCTTTTTTGTTTGAAAGGGTGTATAGCTTGACACTTGAAGAAAAAATAAAAGGTCTGCCCGAATGTCCCGGAGTTTATATTATGAAAGATAACGGCGGAAACATTATTTACGTCGGAAAATCCAAATGTCTTAAAAACCGCGTCAGTCAGTATTTTCATAAAAATTCATTGCATACGCCCAAGGTAGCAAGTATGGTTCAGGCAATCTGCGATTTTGAGTATATTATGACAGATACCGAATGGGAAGCGCTTGTTCTTGAATGTAACCTCATAAAAAAGCACAAGCCATACTATAATATACTTTTAAAAGACAGCAAAGCCTATCCTTATATTAAGCTTACGCTGGGCGAGCCGTATCCGAGGCTGCTGCTCGCAAGAAAAATCGAAAAGGACGGCGGCAAATATTTTGGTCCTTACAGCGGCGGCATAGTACGGGATACGCTCGACACCCTGCGTAAAACTTTCAAGCTTCGTACCTGCCGTAAAATTTTTCCACGTGATATCGGCAAATCAAGACCTTGCCTTAATCATCATATAGGGCTTTGCGTAGCCCCCTGCACGGGAAAAATTTCACAGGAGGAATACCGCGCAATAACCGATGAAATTGTGGATTTTCTCGAAGGCAGACATTCTCAGCTTATTTCAAGGCTCGAAAAACAAATGTATGAATTATCGGACGCTATGCTCTTTGAGTCCGCCGCTGCGGTACGCGATAAAATAAATCACCTTAAAGGCATCGCGGAAAAACAGAAAATTACAAATATCGGCGGTGGTGATAAAGATGTCGTTGCTGTTGTAAACGGTGCCGGTATCGCAAATGCGCAGGTTTTTTCGTTTCGTGACGGCAAGCTTCTGGGGCGTGAGGAGCTTTGGCTCAGCGGTGTAAATTATGAAGATGACACTCAGGTCGCGGCAGATTTTATCGCGCAGTTTTATATTTCCTGTGAATATATACCGAAAGAAATTTTAATCAACATAACGCCTAATGATTACGACTCAATTGTAAAATGGCTGTCCGAGAAAAAAGGAAGCGCCGTTAAGCTTCACGTACCCGAAAGAGGCATTGGCAGACAAACTATGGAAATGGCTGTGAAAAACGGGCAAAAAGCCGTTCATGATTACCACGAAAGCGCAAAAGGCGACCGTGCGAGAAATGTGCTTGCCGCAAACGAGCTTGCAAAAGCGCTTGAAATATCTTCTCCGCTTAACAGAATTGAAGCTTACGATATATCAACCACCGCAGGTGAAAATTCTGTCGGCAGTATGGCGGTTTTTGAGGACGGTGAGCTCAACAAAAGCGAATACCGTCATTTTAAAATAAAAACCGTTGAGGGCGTAAATGATTACGGCTCGCTTGACGAAGTGCTTTCACGGCGCTTTGCGAGATACAAAGACGGCGACGCCGCTTTTTCCAAAATTCCCGACCTTATTCTTGCAGACGGCGGTATAGCTCAGGCAGGTGTAATAGACTCTGCGGTAAAAAAAATGGGCTTAACCGTGCCGGTTTACGGTATGGTTAAAGACGCGCACCATAAAACACGCGCGCTTTTAAGCCTTGACGGTGAAATCATATCGGTATCAAACGAAGCTTTCAGGCTTATATCAATGATACAAGAAGAAGTACACCGCATCGCAATCGGTTATCACAGAAAACTGCGCGGAAAAAGCCTTATCCGCTCCGAGCTTGAAAATATTTCCGGCATAGGAGCGAAACGCCGCGCGGCGCTTATAAAGCATTTCAAGAGCATAAAAGCGGTAGCGGCAGCAAGTGTTGATGAGCTTTGCGAGGTTAAGGAAATAAACCGTCCCGCCGCCGAACAGATATACGCTTATTTCAGAAAAAAAGACAACCCTCAACCGTGACGGAAAGGAAGAACAAATGAAAGAATATATTATAAACAAAAACGATTCCGGTCAGCGGCTTGATAAATTCACCTCAAAGGTCTGCCCTTCGTTGCCTCAATCTCTCCTATATAAATATATACGTTTAAAGCGCATAAAGGTAAACTCTAAAAAAAGTGAGCTTTCTTACAGATTATGTGAAGGAGATATTGTCAGCTTATATATAAACGATGAATTTTTCGGTGAAGCAAAGACTGATTTTTTGTCGCTTAAAGGCGGACTTAATATTATTTATGAAGATGAAAACCTGCTTCTTGCCGATAAACCTTCAGGTCTTGTTGTCCACGAGGACGACCGAGGTTCAACCGACACGCTTATAGGCCGAATATTAAAATATCTTTATGAAAAAAACGAATATGAGCCAAAAAACGAAAATTCTTTTACGCCTTCGCTTTGCAACCGTATCGACCGTAACACGGCAGGTATTGTAATTGCCGCCAAAAACGCGGAAAC
>CACZTG010000304.1 GCA_902783995.1 uncultured Ruminococcus sp.
AGCGGCACCGATTTTTCTGTAAATCCGAGCGCGGATGACGCGGACAAAATCAAATTCTTTGCCGTTGATTCTCTTAAAAATTTAAGGCTTTTAAGCCAGATAGGCGAAATAAATCAGGAAGGCTTTTCCGAGAAACGAATAGCGGAGCAAAACGCGCCCGAAGATTTCAGCGTTGATTTTGTAAGTGACGATTCCGGCTTTAACGTAAGCGCGGAAGGTCCGGATGCTTATGCGGTTCTTGCGCTGCCCGAGGGCAAAACTCCGGAGGATATTACGAAAGCAAACGCATATGAGCTTATTGCCGGCATTGACGCATGCGGCGGCAAAGATGAAGCACCGGTCAAACTGATATTTGATGATGAAAAATTTAAAGACGGATATTATTCTTTTTATGTTTCGCAATCGGACAAAAATCCGAAAGACGGTTACTTTGCAACACAGAAAACAATAGCGGAACTTTATGCCGATTTAAACGATAAAAATGTCAGCAGCGAAAGAGTTAAGGAATGTATTGAAAGTCCTGTTTTAAATCTTGACCTTTCGGATTATAACCGTGTGACAAAGGATACGGCTGTTTCGCAGTTTATTTCTTTTAAAAAGGAAAAAATAGAAATCGTTGCCGATATTAAAGAAGCGCTTGACAAAGCGGTAGGTACTGTGCTTTTCTGCTCTGCGGTTAAAAAGAGTGATGCGGATTTGAAAAAATACGCTTCTTTAATCGGTTTTGACGAAAATAAAGTTAAAAAGGTAACTGAAGAGCTTGATAAAGATGATAAAGAATATTTATTTAAGCTTCTCGGAGAAAAAAGTGCCGAAATAAACACGGAAAATGCAATCTCTCTTTTTGAAAACGCTTATTTGTGCGCCGCCGCGAGCAGTAAGAGCAACACATGGAAAATGCTTAAGGAAATTGTAAAGGACACGGTTGATTATACGCTTATTCCGTCAGGTATAGACGAGGCGGCCGTTTTCAAAGCTATGCTTAATGCAAACTACAGCGAGCCGGAGGGTATTGTAAAAAAATACAAAGCGGTAATAGAAGAACTTCAAGGCAGCAAGGAAAGCGATAAAAAAAGCTCGTCCTCGGGCGGCAGCTCTTCCGGAAAGAAATATTACGCAGTATCCGATACGGGTACGGTTACGACTCCGGACACCGCCTCGTATGTTCCGCAAAGCGGCTCCGGACATTTAAGCCTGTTTAAAGACTTACCCGAAACACACTGGGCATATAAAAATATTATATCTCTTTTGGAGCAGAATATTTTAAGCAAGGACGAAAACTTCAGACCTAATGATAAAGTAAAAAGAGAAGAATTTGCAAAAATGCTTGTAATGATATTTAAGCCAGTAACGGATAAAAAGAAAGCTTTCAGCGATGTAACCGAAAACGACTGGTATTATCCTTATGTAAACGCGGCATTTTCGGGAGGCATTGCCGGAGGAATTTCCGAAACCGAATTCGGCTCCGGAATGAATATTTCAAGGCAGGATATGGCAAAAATGCTTTATAACGCAATCGGAGTAAAGAAAAAAGCCGAAGAAGAAACCGAAGAAGCCGAAGAACAGAACGAAGAAGAAAAGCTTGCATTTGAAGATGCGGACGATATTTCTGATTACGCGCTTGAGGCGGTGGCATTTTTAAGCAGACACGGTATATTAAACGGTGATGAGAACGGAAATATGAATCCTAAGGGCAATGCTACAAGAGCGGAATGTGCGGCTATGCTTGACAGATTCTTAAATAACAGAAATAATATCCGATAAGGAGGAATACCGATGAAATTAATAAGAAAGATATCCTTACTGCTTGTTACGGCGCTACTATTCGGTCTTATGGTTTTCCCGGCTGCTGCGGGATATAAAGAAAGTGACGAAATAATATATGAGCAGGCATTTGAGCTTCTTAATTCGCTCGGAATAAGCGTTTCGCAGCAGAAGGATTTTTCGCTTGATATTACAAGAGGCGAATTTTGTGATATGGTAGCGAGATTAATAAATATTACCGACTATGAAGCACCTGTATGCTATTATCCCGATGTTGTAAGAACTCACACATATGCACAGGCAATTTACGGGCTCAGTAAATTCGGTTATGTTAAGGGAGATACAGACGGTAACTTTTTGCCTGACAGCCCGATTACGGCAAATCAGGCGGCAAAAGCAGTCGTAAAAGCTCTCGGCTATACGGAAGAAATGCTCGGAAGCGATATATATCCGACATCTTACATTATGAAAGCAAGAGAAATAAAGCTCTTTAATAATGTAGGCGCTTCAGGAGAGGAAGCACTTTCGAGAGGCGAGGCGTTTGTGTTCATAGAAAATGCACTTAACGCTCCTGCGGCTGAAATGAACGGAGTTCAGGGCGGGTATGTGCAGTATTCGGTAGATAAAAAAGGCTATGCGGCAGATACATATCACTCGCTTAAAAAAGATACAGGTATAATTGACTCAAACTTTTTAACAACGCTCAGCGGTTCATCAAAAACAAGTGTTGGCGAAAACCGCATTACAATAGACGGAAAAGCGTTTAATATTAAAAATAAGTCATACAGAGAGTATCTCGGTTATAATGTTGAGTATTACGCAAACGATGATGATGAAATTTTGTATTTAAGACCGTATAACAACAATGTATGTGAAATTGACTATGAGGATATAACTGAGTTTAATTTAAACTATGTAAACTATGAAGTAAACAACAAGACTAAAAAGCTCAGCATTTCAAAGAATGTCGATTTTATATATAACGGCGTTGCTTATCCCGAATTTAATCCGGCGAGCTTCACAAATGAATATTTTGATGAGCACAGGGGCAGCTTTGTTTTTGTGGATAACGATAACGATGAAAGGTACGACTGCATATTTGCAAATGAATATGTTACCTATGTTGTAAATTACGCAAACGATGACACAAAGACAATTTATATGAAAAATTATGACGACGACAGTAAAAGAAGCGTTTCGTTTGAAGATGCGGATTATATTGAACTTACGCGTCCCGACGGGCTTGAAATACCGTTTTCCGTTATGCTTACAAACGAATCGGCGTCGGTATTCGAAAGCAAGGACGGAAAATATGTTAAGATAATCGCCGCGGCTATAAAAGCAAACGGAACAGTTAAAAGTCTTGACGATGACGGCGTGCTTTTAATGGAGCATGAGGACGGCACGGAGGGCGAATATAAGCTTGACAGCCGCGAAAAGAAAACCATAGACTCGCTTGTGCCGGGCTTTTCGGGAGAATTTATCCTTAACTTTAAAGGCGAAATATGCGGAGTTACAAGCTTCCTTGGTGAAAACTATAAATACGGATTTCTTGTAAGAGTGCTTGAAGCCGATAAGCGTTATGACAATCTTGAATTTAAGGTTCTTTGCGCCGACGGTAAAATGCGTATATTTAAGGTTGACGAAAAAACTCTTATAGACGCAAAGAAGTACACGGATTTGCGTGAGCTTTACGCAAAACTCACAAAAACCGATATTTCAACCGGAAGCACATATACACGTTCTCAAATTATACGGTATATAGACAGCAGCGATAATACATATATTAAAAAGATAGATACGGCGGAGCTTGGCGAAAATGAGGAGGAAGTAAATTCGATTAATGTTGAAAGCTATACAGGCTCAAGCTACAGACCTTCGCAGATGTACTGTTTTGGTAAAATGCAGTTTGATGTAAACGACCTTGTTGTTTTTGTTGTACCGAGAGTTGCATCGGGTCCCGATTCCGATATAAACACAGCGACAGATAAGGATTATTTTGTAAGATATAATCTTGCCGATTGGTGGAAGAGGGAATATATGGATGCCGACGCCGTAATAAAGGACAGGGACGGCGGACTTGCAAACTGCGTAGCGGCATATTATGAATATTACCGTGAGCTTCCCATAGGCGGAAACAGGTTGTATTTTAATACAAATCCCACAATCGCAATGGTTGATTCCGTTACTTACGGTGCTAGTGAAGACGGTGAAAAGGTGCCGATAATAAAATTTGTTACAACAACACTTGTTGAGTCAAAGCAAGGGGCGAATATTGAGTGTTCGCAAAAGAAGGTTTATGACGCGGACGGAAAAGTGGTTGTCGGTGAACGAGCAACGCTCAAAAAAGGTGATGTAATAATATTTTATGCCGATACGGACGGATTGATTGAATATACCGAGGTTGTGTATGATGTTTCGCGTACGGATAACGCGAGATTCATTTTGCCCGAATATAAATCAAATGTCAACGTTGCGGGAATGGCATATTCAAAGTCAGGAAAGACACTGAAAATGACATCGGTGGTAAAACCGGGTGCGCCTGCGGCATATGACAAGTCAAATCCGATTGCGACCTTTGATATAAGCAACGATAATCTGTTTACAGGCGTTATACCCGAATCAACCGTAAAGATTCTGGTATATGACAGCAAAAATGAAACAGTAAGAAAAGGCAACATGTTTGATATACAGGATTACAAAAACAATCCCGATGCCACATCATTGATTTACATTAGATGGTCATACGGTGTTCCAACAACAATGTGTATCTTCAATTAGAAATAATATGAGGGGAATGGTATTTTTGAGGACAAAAAAGTATTCGGCAAAAATATTGTTGCTGATAACGGCGCTTCTTGTTTCGGTTATTTCTGTTCCTGAGGTCTGCGCGGATGCCTTAACCGTTCCGCAGATTCGCAGAATGCTTGACATGGGCGCGTCGGGAACAGAGCTCGGAATACTTGAAAGCTCGGGCTATTCATATAAAGATAAGTTTTATAATTTTACTTCACAGTATTCTATGAGCTCATATTCGCAAAGTACCGTGGTTTATAACGGAACAAACGCGTTCAGAATGAACTTCTACAACAGAACAAGCGATACGGGCGGCGTGTTTACAATGGATTATATGTACACCGCTTTTACGAGTACGGTCGCTGTTCCGAGATATGTGGATTACGAGAGCACAGCTCTTCAGTTTGCGTATAATCCGAGGTATGAAAGAGAAAATTCATATGTCGGTATAACCTGCCGTACCGCGGGAGAAGGTACCGCGGCGCTTATGATTTCGCTTAAGGATTATATTGGTCTTACAGGCGCGGATTATGCAAAGGACGAATGGATAAAGGTAACCGTACCGCTTAAATACTTTGAGGAAAACGGAGAATTTGAGACCGTAAAGGGCTCTTCGACAACCTTTAAAATGCACTGCACAAACGGAGTTATATTTGCGTATTCGCTTGAAAATATGTTAAACGCACCGTCAAGTACTCTTATAGCTTATGTTGACGATGTAAGGTTTGTAAGCGTTCCCGTTCCGCCAAAAAATTTAAAATACTTCACAAACGGAAGCTCGGTTACGCTTTCATGGAACGGTCTTTCCGGAAATACCGCAGACATATATAAGGTTTACAGGAACGGCTCGCTTCTTAGTACCGTAACAGGTGAGGCTTCTTATACCGATAATACCGTCGTAAACGGAACGAGCTATGTTTATTCTGTCTTGTCGGTTAAAGCGGACGGAGCAAAATCAGTTTCCTCGCATATCGAAATTACCGCGGGAAATCAGAATGTTGCCTCGTTTACGGAAAGTGAAGGTCTTTCGGCGCATGCCGGAGGCGCGGCTTTTTCGGAAAACGCCGCCGCGCTTATGTTCAGCGGCAGTGAGGGCACGGATTTGTTTGCGATATATAAAAACGGCTCGCCTTACGGAAAGAGCAGTAGCGGATATTTTTACGACACTGCTTTCACGGAGGGTGACAGCTACGAGATTTACGCTTTAAACAC
>CACZTG010000305.1 GCA_902783995.1 uncultured Ruminococcus sp.
CAAATGCTTTAAAGAGGTCGTTCTTCCCACAGGAAACCGTCCGTTAGGCGTTAGAATTGACAGCGGCGACGTTACATATCTTACAAAAAAAATGCGGAAAATCCTTGATGACGAAGGCTTCTCCGACTGTAAAATTGTCGTGTCAAATTCTCTTGACGAATACATTATCGCCGACCTTATCTCGCAGGGGGCGCAGATTGATTCCTTCGGTGTCGGCGAAAGGCTTATAACATCACGCTCCGAGCCTGTTCTGGGCGGCGTATATAAGCTTACTGCCATAGAGGACGAAAACGGAAATATTATTCCCAAAATAAAATTAAGCGAAAACGTTTCAAAAATTACCACGCCTTGCTTTAAGCAGATATACAGACTCTATTCAAAGTAAACGGACAAAGCGCTTGCCGATATCGTTACGCTTCACGACGAGGTTATTGACGATACAAAAGACCTTACCATTTTTGACCCCGAATTTACATGGAAAAAGAAAACCGTTACCGATTTTTACGCGGAGCCGCTTATGAAAAAGATTTTTTCCGGAGGCAGGCTTGTATATGACCTTCCGGACGTTAAGGAAATAAAAAAGCACTGTGAAAATCAGATGGATACAATATGGGATGAGGTTAAACGTTTTGAAAACCCGCATAAATATTATGTCGATTTGTCCGAAAAGCTTTGGACAATCAAACATAAAATGCTTGACGAATATTCAATGTAACTTTTATTATTTTACAAAAACTTTTAAAAGTGCTTGACTTTTTGTATTTTTTGTTGTATAATATATCTTGCTGTAATGTGCAGCATCCTTACTCTGCCCTTTGCGTGGCAGGGTCAAAGTCCAGAAGGAGGTGAAAATAATGACTGAAATCGTAAACAAGTATGAGTGTGTGTTCGTTGTTGACGCATCACTCGAACAGGAACAAATTGACGCCATCGTTGAGAAATTCAAGTCATTAATCGAAGCAAACGCAAAGCTTGAAAATATTGATATCTGGGGCAAAAAGCGTCTTGCGTATGAGATTAATTACAAAACCGAAGGCTACTACACTCTTGTTGAATTTACAAGCGTTCCTTCTTTCCCGGCAGAGCTTGAAAGAGTTTTTGGCATAACGGAAGGTATCTTGCGTTCCATAGTTATTTTAAAGGAACACTATGAGTAAAATTTGCAGGTTTTTGAAAGGACGGTTATTATTATGCTGAATACAGTTATTTTAATGGGAAGGCTTACCCGTGACCCTGAGTTAAGAACTACTCCTCAGGGCGTGAGCGTTGTCAGCTTTTCTCTTGCGGTTGACAGAAATTACGCGCGTCAGGGTGAGGAAAAGCAGACAGATTTTATAAATATTACAGCATGGAGAAATACCGCCGATTTCGTAGCGAAGTATTTCACGAAGGGACAGCTTGTCGCAATTCGCGGAAGACTTCAGGTGCGTTCCTGGGATGATGCTCAAACAGGTCAAAAGCGCTATGCTACCGACGTTGTCGCTGACGAGGTTTTCTTTGCCGAAAGCAAAAAGGCATCTGATAACAGCGCGGCAAACGGTAATTTTAGTGCGCCTGTCGATAACGGTGAAGCAGGAATAGACACTACATCGGTTGCGGGCTTTACCATAGCCGATGAAAACTTGCCTTTTTAATTAAGGCGTACAAATTTGTTGATTTAAGGAGGTTTTTCACAATGGCTGAAAAAATTGCCGAACGCGGTGCAAGAAAGCCCAGAAAGAAGGTTTGTGCTTTCTGTGCGGACAAGGTTTCTGAAATTGATTATAAAGATATAGCAAAGCTCCGTAAATATATTTCTGAAAGAGGAAAAATCACTCCCCGCAGAATTAACGGCTGCTGCGCAAAGCATCAGAGACAGCTTACAACTGCAATTAAGAGAGCGAGAATTATTGCACTTCTTCCGTTCTCAACCGATTAAACATAGACTTACCATTCAGTATCCCCCGGCTGTGCCGGGGGATTTTCATATTTATATCCCATAAATCCGGACACGCTCATTTCAGGCGGCAAATCAAGCAACATATGCAAATAATTCGGGATATACTTCTGCGTTTATTGTATCAACTCCCTTTCGGTTACATAATTTTCTCCATATATAACTTTTCTTCTGTATTTTGGCGCAAATACAATACTTAAAATTTTTATTTATAAATTTTATTGACATTAAATGACGGCTGTGGTAAAATATAGCCGAAAAGTGTTTATAACGTGAAAGTTTATTTCACGTTATGCCTACGGCAAATTTAAAAGCGCGCGCGATTTTTCCTCAAATTTACTCGGAAACGCATATGCGCATTAAGCAAAAAGGAGCATGTAATATGTACAGTAAAAATGATGTTTCGGACTATATTAAATCGGAGGACGTAAAGTTTATAAAGCTTGCGTTTTGCGACATATTGGGCAGGCAAAAAAACATATCCGTTATTGCCGATGAATTGGACCGGGCGTTTGAGCACGGCATTTCCTTTGACGCGTCGGCAATACGCGGCTTCGGTGATGAAGCAAAGTCGGATTTATTTCTTTTCCCCGACCCGTCAACCATTGAAGTTTTGCCATGGCGTCCGTCACAAGGAAAGGTTGTAAGAATGATATGCGATATTAAAAAACCTGACGGAACGCCATTTGAAACGGATACCCGTTATATTTTAAAAAATGCCGTTAGTTGCGCAAAAGAAAACGGAATAGAATTAAATATAGGCGCGGAATTTGAATTTTATCTCTTTAAAACAGATGATGAAGGCGAGCCGACAGATGTTCCTTTTGATAATGCGGGCTATTTTGATATTGCGCCTTTTGACCGCGGGGAAAATGTCCGCCGTGAAATTTGCCTTACCCTGGAAGATATGGAGATATACCCCGAAAGCTCACATCATGAAGAAGGCCCGGGACAAAACGAAATTGACTTTAAATATTCCGCCCCGCTTTCAAGCGCCGATAACGCGGTTACTTTTAAATCCGTCACCCAGGCAATAGCGGCAAAAAACGGGCTTTACGCAAGCTTTATGCCAAAGCCTGTTAAAAATTCAAGCGGAAACGGAATGCATATAAACATTTCACTTAACGACAAATCGAAAACCGACAGCTTCATAGCCGGTATTCTTGAAAACATAAGCGGAATTACCGTTTTTTTAAATCCGCTGCCCGAATCATACGAGAGACTGGGAAGTAAAAAAGCGCCGCTATATATAACATGGGCGGAGGGTAACCGTTCACAGCTTATACGTATTCCTGCCGAAACAAGCGAAAGAAGCCGTTTTGAAGTGCGTTCTCCCGACCCTATGGCAAATCCGTATCTTGCGTATGCGCTTCTGATATACGCAGGGGTTGACGGCGTTATAAACAATAAAAAGCTTTGCAAGCCTTGTAATATTAATTTATACAATGCCGGTAAAAGTGTTACCGAAAAGCTTTCCGTCTTGCCGAAAAATTTTGACGAGGCGATAAAGTGTGCGGAAAACAGCATAATTGTAAAAAAATATTTACCTGAAAACATAATTGATATATTAAAAAAATATAACAGTAAACCGGAGTGAAAAATATGCTTTTTGGCAAAGAAGAAATAAGCATACTTGTGGTTTCAAAATCCGGCAAGATATTTGACGCGCTCGGTGATTTATTAAACGGTCGGTTTTATACCGATATCAAGCAGGCTTTAAGTATCAGTGAAGCAAAACGTCTGACGCTTATGCAAAGCTTTGACATTGCGGTTATAAATGCGCCGTTAAAGGACGAAACAGGGATAGAATTTGCCATTAATTTATCTTCCGACAATTCCACAGGGGTATTGCTTTTAATAAATAACGAATATTACGACCGTGTTTTGGACGAAGTAACGGAGTACGGTGTACTTACCGTACCGAAACCATTGTCAAAACAAACCTTGTACGAAACGGTTAATCTGATTGCGGCAACCAATTTCCGCCTGAAAAAGCTTGAACATACAAACGCGAAGCTTACCGCGAAAATGGAGGAAATACGCGTTGTCAATCACGCGAAGTGGGTTTTGATAGAAAATCTGGGCTTAACCGAAGAAGAAGCGCACAAAATTATAGAAAAACAGGCTATGGATACACGGCAAACAAAACGCGAGGTTGCAGAAGCCGTATTAAAAACTTATAAAACGTCAAAATAAGTACACAAATTTATGCTGTTTGTGTAAAATACATAAAAAATAAAAAATATTTTGACAAATTTTTTTGTCATTTAACTATTGATTTTTATTTGTTAAAGTGGTATCATAAAAGTGTAAAAGGCAATGAGGCCTCGGATACACATCCGGACTCATTGTCTTTTTTTATTTTACCGAATAAGGAGAGATGATTAATGAACAAGGTAACAGAAATGTTTGGAAGCAAGGTGTTTAACAGCGCTACTATGAAGGAGCGTTTGCCGAAGGAAGCCTATAAAGCGGTACAAAACGCCATTAAAAACGGCAAAAGGCTTGATTTGAATGTCGCAGATGTGGTCGCAAATTCAATGAAGGACTGGGCAATAGAAAACGGCGCGACTCATTTTACTCACTGGTTTCAGCCTATGACGGGAGTTACTGCGGAAAAACACGACAGCTTTATTTCTCCTACCGACGATGGTCACATTATTATGGAATTTAAAGGCAAAGAGCTTGTACAGGGTGAGCCGGATGCGTCAAGCTTTCCTTCGGGAGGCTTAAGAGCAACATTTGAAGCGCGCGGATATACGGCGTGGGACCCGACCTCGTTTGCTTTTATCAAGGGCAAAACCTTATGTATTCCGACAGCGTTCTGCTCATACGGCGGTGAGGCGCTTGACAAAAAAACGCCATTGCTTCGCTCAATGGAAGCAATCAACAAGCAGGCACTAAGGGTTTTAAAATTATTCGGAAACAATGCCACATCGGTTAAAACAACAGTGGGACCCGAACAGGAATATTTTTTGGTTGACAAAGATATGTTTGATAAACGCCCCGACCTTTTATATACGGGAAGAACATTGTTCGGCGCAAAACCACCGAAAGGACAGGAGCTTGACGACCATTATTTCGGAACAATAAAGTCAAGAGTAGCTGCGTTTATGAATGAGCTTAATGAAGAATTATGGAAGCTCGGAATACTTGCAAAAACGGAGCATAACGAGGTTGCTCCCGCACAGCATGAGCTTGCGCCGATATTTGCGACTACAAATATCGCGACCGACCACAACCAGCTGACAATGGAGCTTATGCAGAGAATAGCAAAGAAACATAATATGGTTTGTCTGCTTCATGAAAAACCGTTTGCGGGCGTAAACGGAAGCGGAAAGCACAACAACTGGTC